>DATENM010000137.1 GCA_035275065.1 Blastocatellia bacterium | reverse complement strand
ATTTCTCTACTGCCTTTCTCGCCTCTGACGGGAGTTTAGCCAAATCTTTCAGAAACCTCTTTTTATAAATGATCTTCAATCGGCTTTCACCAATGTTTGGTAGTAAGTCACAGCCTCATCCAATTCTAATGCTTCATCATCGGCCGGCTCCTCCATAAGCTGAACTAGCGCATAATTCTCCAGGAGTTCTTCGATCTTATTGAAGGTAGCGATGTCAAGCTGCACAGCCAGTTTCCGATTCTGTTCATCAATGATGTATGTCCTTTTAATTTCTTCCATGTTATCCCTCCAGACTGTCTCATTATATGCTAAGTTTTGACCTTACGCGATTCTGCGCCTAACGAACACACATCACCGGGCGCGGCATGCTGTAATCGCAGAATGATGAGAAACTCGCTTGCCGCGCTCCGGTGCATGTCGTTGTTAGGCAGCGGCCCACGGTCTCGTGCCAATAAAACCCGCGCCTTTCTGGTACTGCTGATACTGAGGTAACAACTGAATTAGCCGCCACATCCAGGGCGGCAGCAATTTCGGATATGGAAGCGGTTGGATGATACTCAGCTTCATCCCCCGATCCCAATCCTGAACCTCTTCTTCTGGATACTTCGGGAACCAAACGCTTGCTACTACCTTGTCGTAGGTTGCGGCGACGGCTGTAATGTCTATAAGTCCACGCTGACGCCCTTCGGAAAAGACCTTCTGGATGAGGGAGGCATTCTCCTGTGGCGGTGGATATTTGATGAATACCTGAGTGGGAGATCGTTTCCACACATCCTCACGAAACACCCAGATAACCTTATCTGGATGCCTCTGGTCGGCCAGGAAGCTTCGGAATAATGCCAGGGCTTCTTGAAAATCTGGGATGTCATTCATTACGTTATTCGCTGTCTAACGTCACGCATCACCGGGCGCGGCGTGACGAATCGGACCAATGACAAGAAAGGCGCTCGCCGCGCTCCGGTGCATGCGCTTGTTGGGCGTCGCCCTCTACCCGTTTCATTCCGCTACCGTCGGGCCTTTCGCCATCGACCATTCCAAACAGCGCCGCTGCACGCCCTTTGTTGCCTCTGCTCCTGTTCGTCTCGTGACTTGTGCGCTTGCTCACCTCGCCTGCCGCTGGCGCCCTGGCCATTGT
>DATENM010000136.1 GCA_035275065.1 Blastocatellia bacterium | reverse complement strand
CGGTAAGCCGCACCTGCGCTTGATCGCGCTCGTCGGCCTGATCGTGCCGCGCCGGCTGCGCGCCGACTGGCGCCAGGAGTGGCAGGCCGAATTGCAGTACCGCGAGCTGCTCCTCGCCGATTGGCAACGCCTGGATTGGCGCACCAAATTGCACTTATTGCGGCTCAGTCTCGCGGCCTTCTGGGACGCGCTCTGGTTGCAACCCTACAGACTGGAGGACGACATGATTCAAGACCTGCGATATGGCATGCGCATGCTGCTCAAGCACAAAGGCTTCACCCTGGTCGCCGTGCTGTCGCTCGCTTTAGGCATTGGCGCCAACACCGCCATCTTTAGTGTGATGGACGCCGTGCTGCTCAGGAGCTTGCCGGTCAAAGAGCCTGACCGCCTGGTGCTATTTGAGTGGAATTCCGGGCGCGCCTTTAGAACCAGCGGCATGCGCGGCTCGGGCGTCGCCGCCCCGCCGGGCACCCGCCATTCTTCAATATTCCGCCACGACGTTTATGAAAAGATGCGCCAGGCGCAGGCGCAAGCGCCCGACAGCCCGCTCAGCGATCTCTTCGCCTTCGGCCCGATCTATGAAGTGACGGCGATGGCCGACGAGCAGGCAGAGGTCGTCTATGGGCAAGCCGTGACCGGTGGCTATTACGCAGGGCTCGGCGTGCAGCCGATTGCCGGACGCGGAATTACCGACGAAGACAATCAGCCGGGCGCGCCGCCGGTCGTCGTGCTGAGCCACCAGTATTGGCAAGAGCGCTTTGGCGGCAACCCCGCCGTCATCGGGCAGACGCTGAAGCTCAACAAATTGTCTTTCACGATCATCGGCGTGACCCCGCCGGCCTTTGCCGGAACGCTGCAAGTTGATTATCGCCCATCGGTCACCGTCCCCGTCGTCGCCGAGCCCTTGGTGCTCGGCGATCATAGCGGCATGGCCAGAGCCAACAAGCCCGACATCTGGTGGCTGAACTTGATGGGCCGCCTCAAACCGGGCGCGACCCGCGAGCAAGCGCGCGAGAGCCTCGACGCCATCTTTCAAGCCGCCGCCCTCGAAGTCATGCCGCCGCCGCGCAAAGAGAATGAGCCGGCGCAGCTTGACCCGAAAGATTTTCCGCATCTGGTCGCGCAATCCGGCAACCTTGGTCTGCTGGAGCATCGCAAATCTTATTCGACGACGATCTACGGGCTGTCTATCGTCGTCGGGCTGGTGCTGCTGATTGCCTGCGCCAACGTCGCCAACCTGTTGTTGGCGCGCGCCGCCTTGCGCGGCCCTGAAATCAGTATCCGCCTCGCCGTCGGCGCCGGACGCTTGCGGCTGGTGCGGCAACTGCTCACCGAAAGCGTCCTGCTCGCCGCTGTCGGCGGCGCGGTCGGCGTGCTGTTCGCCCTTTGGGGCAAGAGCGGCCTGATAGCGATCACCGGAACCGATACGCGATTCCTGCCTAAAGATGTTGACCTCAGCCTGAACTTGCGCGTGCTGGCATTCACGGTTGTCGTCTCGCTGCTGACCGGCGTGCTGTTTGGACTGGTGCCGGCGTGGCGCGCCACGCGCCCCGATCTCGCCTCTTCGCTCAAACAGAGCCGCCGCACGACGGGCGTCGTCTCGCGGCTGAGTAAGGGGCTGGTGATCGCACAGGTGGCGCTCTCTTTATTATTGCTGATCGGCGCCGGCCTGTTCATTCGCACGCTCAATAATCTGCAACACGTCAATCTTGGGTTCAATCAAGAGAACCTCTTGCTCTTCACTTTGCAGCCGCAACAAGGCGGCTACAAAGACGAGCGCTTGACGCAGTTTTATAAACAGCTCTTTGCGCGGTTGGACAGCCTGCCGGGGGTGCGCTCGGCGACCTTCGGGCGCGTCCCGCTCATCTCGCACAATATGTGGAATACGGATTTCCTGCTGCCGGGCGAGACGGAGAAGGCCGCAGGCGAACATATCACCAACCGGCAGATGATCCGCGAGAATTATTTCGCGGCGATGGAAATTCCGCTGCTGCGCGGGCGCGGCTTCGCGGCGCAGGACGATCAACGCGCGCCGAAAGTCGCCATCGTCAACCAGACCTTCGCCGACAAGTTCTTCCCCGACGAAGAGGTCTTGGGCAAACACGTCACCGAAGTGGGCGACAAGGACTCGGTTGAGATCATCGGCGTCGTCGCCGACACCAAGTACGACAGCCAGCGCAGCGACCTTGAGCCGCTGCTTTACACGCCGTGGCAACAGGAATTGAAGGCCATCGGCGAAATGCATTTCGCGCTGCGCACGGCGGGCGAGCCGACGGCGCTTGCGAACACCGTACGCCAGGTCATCGGGGAGCAAGACAACACCTTGCCGGTCACCGACGTCGAAACGCAAACCGCGCGCTCGGAGTCATCGCTAGGACAGGAGCGCCTGTACGCGCGGCTCTTGAGCTTCTTTGGCGGGCTGGCGCTGCTGCTTGCGGCCATCGGACTGTCAGGTGTGCTGGCTTATTCGGTGGCGCAACGCACCAACGAGATCGGCATCCGCATGGCCCTGGGCGCGCAGCCAGCCAACGTCTTGCGACTGGTCATCTGGCAAGGCATGAAGCTGGTGCTGCTGGGCTTGGCGGTCGGCGCACTGGGCGGCTATGTCATCAAGCGCCTGGTCAGTAGCCAGTATTTTGAGGAACGCTCCTGGCAGGCGCAGATGGCCGAGCAGCTTTACGGCGTGAAAGGGATGGACCCTGTAACCCTGGTGGTGATCGCGGCGCTGCTGGCGCTAGTGGCGCTACTGGCTTGCTGGCTGCCGGCGCGCAAGGCGGCGCGCGTTGATCCCCTAGAAGCCCTGCGCCACGAGTGAACCCGATGGCGCAGCCGCCGCGCACACCACGTTTTCGCTTCTGGCTCTGGCTCATTCGGTTCCTGGGCCTGATCGTGCCTCGGCGCGTGCGCGCCGATTGGCGACAGGAGTGGCAGGCCGAGCTGCAATACCGCGAACGTCTGTTGGCCGACTGGCATCGGCTCAACTGGCGGACCAAACTCGACCTGCTGCGGCGCAGCACGGGCGCCTTCTGGGACGCCTTATGGATGCAAAGCTACCGCTGGGAGGACGACATGATTCAAGACCTGCGATATGGCATGCGCATGCTGCTCAAGCACAAAGGCTTTACCCTGGTCGCTGTGCTATCGCTCGCGTTAGGCATCGGCGCTAACACGGCCATCTTCAGTGTCGTCGATGCCGTGCTGCTCAGGAGCTTGCCGGTCGCCGAGCCGGAACAGTTGGTAGTCTTTGCCTGGTATGCCGGTCAGCCGTTCAGGTTAGGTGGCATGAGCGGCACGTCGAGCGTGCCCACGCCGCCGGGCACGCGCGGGCTTTCGCTGTTTCGCTACGAGGTCTTTGACAAGATGCGCCAGGCGCAGGCGCAAGCGCCCGACAGCCCGCTCAGCGATCTCTTCGCCTTCGCGCCGCTGAGGGAATTGACCGCGGCGGTGGGCGATCAGGCGGAACTCATCGACGGGCAAGCCGTGACCGGCGGCTATTTCGCCGGGCTGAGATTGCAACCGAGCCTGGGACGCGCGATCACTGGCGAAGACGACAAGCCAGATGCCGCGCCCGTGGTCGTGCTCAGCCATCAGTTTTGGCAGGAGCGCTTTGGCGGCAACCCTGCCGTCATCGGCCAGCCGCTCAAGATCAACAAGCAAACATTCACCATCATCGGCGTCACGCCGCCCGCTTTCACCGGCACGTTACAGGTAGATTTTCATCCCGCCGTTGCCGTCCCGCTGGCCTGTGAGCGGTTGTTGCGAGGCGAGCACAGCCGTTTGGGCACGGCGAAAAGGCCGGGCTACTGGTGGCTGAATTTGATGGGCCGCCTCAAACCGGGCGCGACCTATGAACAGGCGCGCGACAGCCTGGACGGCATCTTTCAAGCCGCCGCCCTCGAAGTCATGCCGCCGCCGCGCAAAGCGAACGAGCCCGCGCAACTCGAACCGAAAGATTACCCGCGCCTGATGGCGGAATCCGGCAGCCGTGGGATGTTGGACCGCCGCAGACGTTATTCAACGACCATCTATGGGCTGTTTATCGTGGTGGCGCTGGTGTTGCTGATTGCCTGCGCCAACGTCGCCAACCTGTTGTTGGCGCGCGCCGCCTTGCGCGGCCCTGAAATCAGTATCCGCCTCGCCGTCGGCGCCGGACGTTTGCGGCTGGTGCGGCAACTGCTCACCGAAAGCGTCCTGCTCGCCGCTGTCGGCGGCGCGGTCGGCGTGCTGTTCGCCCTTTGGGGCAAGAGCGCGCTCGTGGCGCTGACCGACAAGAACACAGGGATTTTGCCCAATGAGCTTGATCTCAAGCTGAATTGGCGCGTGCTGGGGTTCACGGTTGCGGTCTCGCTCGTGACCGGCGTGCTGTTTGGACTGGTGCCGGCGTGGCGCGCCACCCGCCCCGATCTCGCCTCCTCGCTCAAACAGAGCCGCCGCACGACGGGCGTCGTCTCGCGGCTGAGCAAAGGGCTGATCGTCGCGCAGGTGGCGCTCTCGTTGTTGCTATTAATCGGCGCCGGTCTGTTCATTCGCACGCTCAATAATCTGCAACACGTCAACCTCGGCTTCAATCAAGAGAACCTCTTGCTCTTCCGCTTGCAGCCGCAGCAAGGCGGCTACAAGGATGAACGGCTGGCGCAGTTCTATCAGCAGCTCTTTGCGCGATTAGACAACCTGCCGGGCGTGCGCGCGGCGACCTTTGGACGCGTCCCGCTTATCGCGGATAACAATTATGTCAACGACTTTTTGCTGCCCGGCGAGATGGAACAGACAGCCGAGGCACATAGCGCCAACCGCCAGATAGCGCGCGAGAACTATTTCGCGACGATGGAAATTCCGCTGCTCGGCGGGCGCGACTTCACGGCGCAAGATGATGAGCGTGCGCCCCAGGTGGGCATTGTCAATCAAACCTTCGCACAAAAATTCTTCCCCGACGAAGAGGTGCTGGGCAAGCGCGTCAGGATGGGCAAACGCGAAGTCGAGATCATCGGCGTCGTCGCCGACACCAAATACATGAACCAGCGCGAAGAGATCACGCCGCTGCTCTACACGCCGTGGCGGCAGGAAGTCGCCGAGACCGGCGAGATGTATTTCGCCTTGCGCACGGTGGGCGAACCGACCGCGCTCGTGACAGCGGTGCGCCAGGCCGTGCGCGACCTGGACAGCAATCTGCCGGTTACGGAAGTCAGCACTCAAACTGCCCGCGCGCAGGCCACGTTGGGACAGGAGCGGCTGTCGGCGCGGCTCTTGAGTTTCTTTGGCGGGCTGGCGCTGCTGCTTGCGGCCATCGGACTGTCAGGCGTGCTGGCTTATTCGGTGGCGCAACGAACGAACGAAATCGGCATCCGCATGGCCTTGGGCGCGCAGCCGGCCAATGTCTTGCGACTGGTCATCTGGCAAGGCATGAAGCTGGTATTGCTGGGGCTGGCAGTCGGCGCGCTGAGCGGTTACGCCTTGAAGCGGCTGCTGGCCAGCCAGTATTTCGCGCACGACAGTTGGCAGACGCAGATGGCCGAGCAGCTTTACGGCGTGAAAGGGACAGACCCGATAACCTTCGCCGTCATCGCCTCGCTGCTGACGATGGTGGCGCTGGTCGCCTGCTGGCTGCCGGCGCGCAAGGCGGCGCGCGTTGATCCCCTAGAAGCCCTGCGCCACGAGTAGCGAGGAGCGAACCTAATTAGGGTGTTCATATAGTTGACTCACCGGATCGTCGAAAGATGGTAATGAGATGATTCGCGCCATCTTTAAAAACGCGCTGGGCATTGTAGATAAAAGCGAGCCCAGCTCAGATGATCGGTGAGTCAACTACATGAACGCCTGTACAGAGATTATCCAGCGCGCCAGAACAACCTCATTTTTCACAAGAGTCAACAACTTTTTGCAAAACTTTAACCACCTCAAGGCGCATAGGTGGTATAAGGAATAATTGTGACTGCCTACACCGGAGAATGAATGCGAAGCTGGAGTATATGGGGGAAAGATCGCTAGGGAGATGGCGAAAGGCGGGTTCTGTTCGCTTACTTAGCACGATAGTGGCTTCGCAATAGCTGCGATCTCTTGAAGCAAATCATTACTTCCGGTTCCGCGAGAAAAATCAAGAGCGACACGATAAGCAAAGAGTCTGTTTTACCCTCCCCATGATCGATCAATAAGGCCAGCCTGCAATTTCAAGCAAGCTGGCGAATGCAGATCGAGATAGCCCAACTCAGCCTGTGCCCAGCGCCTTAAAAAGACGCTTACTTTAACTGCTTCGCTGCGCGAATGGCCGGAGCGAATGCTTCGTAGATACCTGTTTGTCTACAAGGAGGTTCTCATGAGAAAAGCTACTCAATGGTTTCCCACTCGTTTGGTGCGTCTTACAGTGTTGGTTACCGCAGCGTCACTGATGGCACTTCATTCGTTTTTACTGTCGGCGACAGGTGCGGCTGCCAGCAATAAAGCTCACGGGCGCAATACGAAAGTTCTCCCACCCAAACCGGCGGCAGCGCCTCAAGCTAGCGCCACTCAGGGTCAATGGGAGTCAGTGCGGCAGTTGCCTGTTGTGCCGGGCGCTTCCGAAGCCGCTTTCCCCGTCCATATCAGCCTGCTGCCGAGTGGCAAGTTGCTGTTCTGGGGTAGGGATAAATCCGGCGGCAATGATATTGATGGCGGCTGCAAGGCATACTTGTGGGACCCGCTTTACGACACTTTCAAACTGGTCTCTAACGGCAGGACGAACCTGTTTTGCAGTGGCCATTGTTTCTTGCCTGATGGGAGATTGTTTGTTGCCGGAGGCCACGAGATTCGCACTGACAACAACGGCGTCAGGCGATATGACCTGCAATCGGCAGGCTCTCACCAGACGAACTATTTCAACTATGTGACGGAGACCTGGAGTCCTGGCCCGGACATGAACTTGCCGAGATGGTATCCGTCGGTTGTCACGCTGAGCAATGGCGAGACGCAAATCGTCTTGGGCAATTACATTAATGGTTTCAGCGCGAATAATAGCCCATTGGGCGGAGACAATACCGACCTGGAGTTTTTGCAATCCAACGGCACTCTGCGGAATACGCCAGGTGGTTTCCCACGGTCTTTGCCCAACTACCCTTACCTGCATATAGCGCCCGACGGAAGGTTGATTGTAATATCGGGCACGACCGGGAGCGGCCTTGCTTACGATCCGGCAACTGGCGGCTTTAACACGACCGGTGTCTACTATTTGAATGAAGCCCACGATCAGGCCACGACGGCGATGTACGACAAAGGCAAGGTCTTGGTGATTGGCGGTCGCCAGTATCCGCCGAATGTCATCAACCGGGTTGAGATAGCCGACTTAAATCAACCGCCGCCGCCGCTTGGGCAGATGATCTGGAGCTATGTCACGCCGATGAATTTCCAAAGATACTACGCCACGTCTGTGGTGATGCCTGACGGCAAGGTCTTTGTCAGTGGGGGGACGCGATGTCCCTACACGAACAACATCATCTCGGAGGATGGCTCCTGCACCAATGGTGCCATTATGAATCCAGAGATCTACGAGCCGCCATCCATGCAGTTTCCCGGCGGCAGATGGTCCATCATGGCAGCTCATCAAGTCGTCAGGCTGTACCACTCGGTGGCGCTGCTTTTGCCGGACGGGCGTATCCTGGTGGGCGGCGGCGGTCGCACAGGAGCTTACGGCGAGAACAACCAGTTGACATACGACCCGCTGCTCGCCCATACCAATTGGGAGATATTCAAACCACCCTACCTGTTCAACATGGACGGCAGCGAAGCTAAACGCCCGGCGATTACTAACGCGCCATCGCGGATCGCTTATGGCCAAAGCTTCAACGTTGGTGTGGGGAACATTCCCGCCAGCCAGATGGGGCAGGTCGCACTGGTGCGGCTTGGGTCTGTGACGCATACGCAGAACTTCGATCAGCGGCGGGTATTGCTCGCCTTCACCGCACAAGGAGAGTACACGCTGAATGTGACCGCGCCGGCAAACGGTGGCGAATGTCCGCCAGGGCCTTACATGCTGTTCGTGCTGAACCAGAGCGGCACCCCGTCAATTGCCAAAATAATCTTCATCGGCAATACGGCGCTCTCTACGGATAGTGCCACCTTCCCTGCGAGCCGGAGCGATAGTGCGGCGCTGACGGGATCGGTGCAGGTGAAGGTAGCAGCCGGCGCAAGCTGGCAGGTCACAGGTGTTCCGAGTTGGGTGACGATTACTTCGGGGATGAGCGGCACAGGGAATGGGACGGTCAACTTCACGGTTCAAGACAATGCGTCTGACTTCAACAATCCAGTAAGCTTGCGACCGCGCAGCGCCACCCTCCTGATTGCCGGCAAACCGTTCACGATCTATCAGGGCGCAGAATTCGCCGACGTTGCGAAGAGCAATGGCTTCCATGATTTCATCGGCAAGCTATATGCGCGCGGCATCACCGGGGGGTGCGATGATCCTGGGCCGAGTCAGTTGCGGAGCTACTGCCCCGGGACCAGCATCACTCGGCAGGAGATGGCCGTGTTCGTGATTCGCGCGATGGGCATAGACCCGCCATTCGGCAGGCCGAACCCCTTTAATGATGTAGACCCCAACTCGCCGTACTATAGATTCATCGTTGATATGTTCACGCGCGGCCTCACGTCGGGCTGTGGGACGGTTGATCCGACGACCGGACTGCGCCCGTTCTGTCCGGTCAATAACGTATCGCGCGCTGAAATGGCCGTCTTTATTGAAAGGGCCATCGGCGTAACTTCTCCGCCGACGGGAACGCCGCAACTCTTTAGCGACGTGACGACCGGTTCATCTTGGGGATGGGCTTATGACTACATCAATGACATTGGCAGGCGGGGGATCACCGGCGGCTGTGGGGCGGTTGACCCGATGACCGGACTCCGTCCGTATTGTCCCGGCAATAGCATAACGCGCGGTGAGATGGCCGTCTTCATGACGGTTGCCTTTGGGTATTAACCGAGCACTTTGCCGCCGGGCGGCAAGTTTCTCTCGAAGAGCCTGCTCCGATCATCGTCGAGCCTAAGCGTTGGTCTGGCGGAATGGCGGCCAGTCAGGATTAGGAGCAGGCTCTTAGCGCCAGTATGAACGATTCGCCCGGTGAATCACCACCAGGGGTGCCTGGGAAAGAAAGGCTTGGTCATGATGAAAAGCTCGCATTTACGCAACGTCATTGTCTTGTCCGTTTTCGGCTTGCAGCTTACAGCCGCGGCTATCCTTGCGCAGGATCATCACCGCCCTGTGATAAGCTCGCAATCAGAGCCGCATTCAGCGACAGAAACCCGCGGCCTTTCAACTCCGGGCGCTGATGACAGGCCCGTTGATTTAGCCGGTAAGCATATCCTCGTCGGCACACAGGACAAAATCCTGCCTGATTTCAAGTTGCTCGACCAGCACGGCCACCGCCTCAGGTTCTACAGCGACCTGATTAAAGGTAAAGTGGTGGTCATCAGCTTCTTCTATACGGGCTGCGAATATATCTGCCTGCGGCAGGGAGACATCTTTTCCAGGCTTCAAGACGAGATGGGCAATCGGCTCGGCAAAGAAGTCTTTCTCATCTCGGTGACGATGGACCCTGAAACCGACACGCCGGAGCGCCTCAAACAATGGGGACAACAACACGGGGTGAAGACGGGCTGGACGCTGGTGACAGGAAAGAAAGAAGAGATGAGAAGGCTCGTCGGACACCTGACTGGAGACCCTTTAGGAAAGCTTGAGTTGCATTCAGCCTTCGTCTATATCGGCAACGATAAAACGGATAACTGGACGACTGCTTATGGGCTAGATGATCCTAAAGCACTGGCAAGGAAAATTGCTGAGATCGCCAGGTGATTATTCGATCACCGCCTTTGGCGTTCATGTCGTTGACTCACCGATCAGCCGAGTTGGGCTCGTTTTTATCTACAATGCCCAGCGCGTTTTTAAAGATGGCGCAAATCATCTTATTACCATCTTTCGACGATCCGGTGAGTCAACTATATGAACACCCTAATTTGGAGTGCGGTGACTTGTCGCCGCACTCCAAATCACTTCTTGCCGCGCTGTTCGATCTTCGCCCAGCTATCGCGCAAGCCAATCGTTCGGTTGACCACCAGCCGATCCGGCTCGGAGTTCGGATCAATCGAGAAATAACCCAACCGCTCGAACTGATACCCCGCGCCGGCTTTTGCTTCCCGCAGGCTTGGCTCGACCTTGCAGCCGGGCAACACCTCAAGCGAGCTCGGGTTCAGGTTGGCCGTGAAGTCCTGCCCTTCTTCGACCTCACCGGGATTCTCTTTCATAAAGAGATTGTCATAGAGCCGGGCCTCGCAGTCTATGGCGTGCGCGGCAGAGACCCAGTGGATCGTCGCTTTCACCTTGCGCCCGTCCGGCGCGTTGCCGCCGCGGGTCTGCGGGTCGTAGGTGCAGCGCAGCTCGATGACATTGCCGTCGGCGTCTTTGACGGCTTCCTTGCAGGTGATGAAGTAGCCATAGCGCAAGCGCACTTCGCGGCCCGGCGCCAGCCGGTAATACTGCTTGGGCGGGTCTTCGCGAAAGTCGTCCTGCTCGATATAGAGAACTTTAGAGAACGGCACCCGCCGTGTGCCGGCGCTCTGGTCTTCGGGATTGTTGACCGCCTCCATCTCTTCGACCAGATCGTCGGGATAGTTTTCGATCACGACGCGCAGCGGGCGCAGCACCGCCATAACGCGCGGCGCGCGCTTGTTCAGGTCTTCGCGCAGGAAGTATTCGAGCAGCGACAACTGCACAATGTTGTTGGTCTTCGAGACGCTCAGATTGGAGCAGAAGTTACGGATCGCTTCAGGCGTATAGCCGCGCCGCCGCATCCCCGACAGCGTCGGCATGCGCGGGTCGTCCCAGCCGGCGACGTGACCATCCTGCACCAGTTTGAGCAGCTTGCGCTTGCTCAACAGCGTGTAGGTGATGTTGAGCCGGTCGAACTCGATCTGCCGCGACGGGAAGATGCCAAGCTGTTCGATGAACCAGTTATAGAGCGGGCGGTGGTCTTCGAATTCGAGCGTGCAGATCGAATGCGTCACCTTCTCGATGGAATCCGACTGCCCGTGAGCATAGTCATACATCGGATAGATGCACCACTCGCCGCCCGTGCGATGATGCTCCATGTGGAGGATGCGGTACATCACCGGGTCGCGCATATTGAGGTTCGGCGACGCCATGTCAATCTTGGCGCGCAGCGTCCGCGAGCCGTCGGGGAATTCGCCTCTCTTCATGCGCTCGAACAAATCGAGGTTCTCTTCGACGGAGCGGTTGCGATATGGGCTTTCCCGGCCCGGCTCGGTCAGCGTGCCGCGGTACTGGCGAATCTCCGCGGCGTTCAGATCGTCCACGTAAGCCTTCCCGGCTTTGACGAGCTGGACGGCCCATTCGTAAAGCTGGCCGAAGTAGTCCGACGCGTAAAACAGCGCGTCCCACTCGTAGCCCAGCCAGCGGATGTCCCCCATGATCGAATCGACATACTCGGTCTCTTCTTTCGACGGGTTGGTGTCGTCGAAACGCAGATTGCATTTGCCGCCGAATTCCGCCGCCAGCCCAAAGTCGAGATAGATGGCCTTCGCATGGCCGATGTGCAGGTAACCGTTCGGCTCAGGGGGAAAGCGCGTCTGCACCCGCCCATCGTGTTTGCCTTCTTTGAGGTCTTGAATGATGATGTCGCGAACAAAGTTAGACGCGCCGACCTGTTCGACCGCCGGTGCGTCGGCGCCAGATTTCTCTGAGCTCATTGGTCTCTTTTATCTCCTGTGCAAAAACTCTAGGGTCACTTGCCGACCTGTGCGACGGCGCGGCGCAGCCGCTCGACGGATTTCTCGCGACCGAGCGCGACCATAATGTCGAACATCCCCGGCCCGACCGCCTGTCCCGTGAGCGCCGTTCGTGAGCCGTTAATCAACAGCCCCGCCTTGACGCCCTGTGCCTCGGAATAGGCTCTCAGAGCCGCTTCGGCGCTGTCGTGTGTGAATGTGTCGAGCGCCGCGAGCTGGTCGGCGAGGCCGGGCAGCAACTCTTTCAGCCGCTCGTCTTTCAGATTCTTCTTCACTGCCGCCGGCTCGTATTCAAAGTCATCTGAAAAGTAGGGCCGCCCCAGTATGGCAAAATCAACCGCCGTGCGATAGCGCGCCCGCAACAGCTCGACGGTGCGAGCGAACCAGTCGCGCTCATCGGTTGCAAACTCGTTGCGCCAGATGCCGTGCTTCTTCAACTGCTCGGCGACCAGCGGCAGCAAGTCGTCTATCGGCATGCGGCGCAGGTATTCGCCGTTCATCCACAGCGCCTTCGGGTCGGTCCAATCGAGGGGATCGTTCTCTTTGAAGTTGAAGATCGCCGCCGCTTTGTTGACGCCGTCGAGCGAGAATCGCTCGATCAATTCCTGGCGCGACATGATCTCTTGATCGCCGCCCGGCGACCAGCCGAGCAGGGCGAGGAAATTCACGAAGGCGTCGGGCAGAAAGCCGCGATCCCTGTAGGTCGTCACCGAAACGATCTCGCCGTGCTTGCGCTTCGAGAGCTTCTCTTTGCCCGGCGCGTTGATCAGCGGCAAGTGACCGAAGCGCGGCACGGCGGCCCCGAGCGCGTTGTAAATCAAAACCTGCTTGTGGGTGTTGGTCAGGTGATCCTGGCCGCGTATCACATGGGTGATGCCCATCTCGATGTCGTCAACGACCACCGACAGGTTATAGAGCGGGTGGCCGTCCGAGCGAATCAGCACCAGGTCTTCAATGTCCGTGTAATCGCGCTCCTGCGGACCATAGACCATGTCGTCAAAGCGCGACACGCCCGATTCCGGAACCTTCAAGCGGATCGCCGCCGCCTCGCCCGCCTGGAGCCGCGTGCGCGCTTCCGTAAGCGGCAGGTCGCGGTAGGGGTTGGGCTCACGGCCTTCGCGCGCCGCCTCGCGTATGCGCTCCCTGACGGTGCGGTCGTCGCCCTGCTCTTTCGGCGTGAAATCGTAATAGGCCTTGCCCTCTTCGACGAGTCGAAGGGCGGCGGCGCGATGCGCTTCGCCGAACGACGATTGAAAGAATGGCCCCTCGTCGGCGTCGAGCCTGAGCCAGTGCATGCCGTCGAGGATGCCTTGCACCATCGCCTCGGACGAGCGCTGCACGTCCGTGTCTTCGATTCGCAGGATGAAGACGCCATTGTGCTGGCGCGCAAAGAGCCAGTTAAACAGCGCCGTGCGCGCGCCGCCAACATGCAGATAACCGGTGGGCGAGGGCGCAAAACGAACTCTGACCGTTTCAGCCATAACCTGGAATTATCAGCGACCCGGCGGCTGCGTCGCAAGGCGAACCCGCCTGCGGCGGGAAGGCAAAAGTAAAAAGGCAAAAGTGCGGCAGCGGATCAAATAGATAGGCTTGCCAGGTTTTGCAACGCAGCTATGGCTATCTATTGATCCGGCTCCGCACTTTTTACTTTTGCCTTTTTACTTTTTACTTCACTGCGTCTGCGGGGCGATGTATCGCACCTCGCCAAGTTCGGCGAGCGCCGCGAGCTTGTCGAGCGCGATACGGCCGATGATCAGCTTTGCCGACTTCGGATCGGCCACGACTTCAAAGCCGAGCGACTTGAGCCGGGCCATCAGGGCATCGGATTTCACGGTCAGCCAGACTTGAATTTCGGCCTTGCCGGCGCGTACGAACCGAGCTTCGGCGGCGGCTGGCGTGCCGTTCTTCTGCAACCGTTCGACGAGCGCGGCGATGGCCGGGTGCAGCTTGGCAAGCACTTGCTGGCGCTTCTGCTCTGCCGGCGATAGCGGCCCGTTGCGCTGTCGTTCGTCAACGTCGCCCTTGACTTTTGGCGCTTCGGCATTCACCACCGTAGGCGATGCGGTGCCAGTGCCATAGCCGCGACCGGGGCCGACGCCTGCGCCGCTGCCGGAGCCGCCAATCGCGCCTCGCGGGTCGGCGGGCCTGGGCGGTGGCGGTGGCGGCACTATGTTGGGCTGTGCCGACTTCACGGCGACCGAGTCGGCGGCCCTGCTTTCAGTTTCCTCTTTCCCGAAGACGCCGTCGTGGCTGACGCCTTCCGGCATCTCGACCGGCACTTCGACGCGCCGCGGCTGGCCGCCATCCGTCACGGTCATCTCTTCGACAGCGACGAACGAGGTGAACTGCGTCATCAACCGGTAATCCAATCCGAGTTGCGTGATCTGCTCTTTGACGTCGGGCCGCGTCACGCCATATTGCGTGCCGGTGTAATCCTGGCTCATCAAGTCATCAATCTTGGTGCGCGCCCACAATGTCGCCAGCACGTCGTGGCGCGCTTCGGCGTCGGGCAGCTCGACCGGAATCTCTCTGACATAGTCGTGGCCGGCGACTCGGCCTTTCAGCTTGATCGTGCCGCGCCCGCCCTGCGCATAGCGACCGCAGACGACGACCGGCTTGGCGCTGAACAGGTCGGGGATGCGCTTCGGGTAAACGTCCGTGACCGGCAAGCCGCCCCAGTCAATCTGAACGTCCGTAAGCAGCGGATTGCGAATGCGCTCGTGGAAGCGCTTCGCTGCCGCCGAGCCGTTGTCGTTGAGCGAAACGTATTCGACTTCGCCGCGCCCTTCTTCGGCCATCTTGTCGAGCAGGAAACGGTTGACCGACGAGCCGATGCCGAAGGAGAAGACCCGCGCATTGGGATGCTTCTGCACTTCGCCGACGATCTCCATATCGTTGCCGACGTAACCGTCCGTCATGAAGCAGACGATGCGAACATGATCCTGCGCATCCGACGGATCGAGCGCCGCCTTGATGGCTTTCATCATCTCTGTGCCGCCCGCACCTGAGCGCGAGGCGAGAAAGGCTTGCGCTTTTTGCAGGTTCGCGCGGGTTGCCGGCACCGGCTGCGGGAAGAGGATGTGCGTGTCGCCGGCGAAGGTAATCAGGTTGAAGGTGTCCTGCGGGTAGAGCCCGTCGAGCGCCAGCTTCATGGACTCTTTGGCTTTCTCGATTGGGAAGCCGTCCATCGAGCCGGAGGTGTCCAGCACAAAGACGATCTCTTTCGGCATCACGTCTTCAGCCGCGACCCGGTCGGGCGGTTGCAGGATGAAAGTGAAGAAGCCGTCCGCATTGTTGCCGTGCGGGGCGCGGTGCAAGAGCAGCGCGTCTTCGACACGCCGACCGGCAACGTCATAGCGCAGCACGAAATCTTTATTCGGGATTTCGCTCTGGCTCTTAAGCCGAACGACGGCGCTATGAGCCGAAGGCCGCTCAAGGTTGACTTCGTGATTGATCGCCTTCAGCTCATCAATCGGCACGCCGGCATCGAGCGCCACTTCGAGCGCGATGTCGTGGCCGGCGCGCAGGTCTTTGGGGGCGACCGGCGGCGTGATGCGCGAGGCGTCGGGCACTTGCGTGGTGTCGGGTGACCAGCCGCCGGCTTGCTTGCCCGTGGGGGTGCCGGGAATGTAACGCGGCCCGACGACCATCGGGAAGACGAACTCGTAAGCGCCATCTTGATACTTCAAGGTTTCGACGTAGCTGATGGTCACGGTGACGCGCTCGCCGGGCATGATGTTGGCGACCGACTGCGTGAAGATGTTGGGCCGCTCTTGATCGAGCAGGCCGGCGACGTGGCCCGCCGAGCGCGCCGCTTCATAAATCGCCCGCGCCTCTTCGCGCGGCTTGATCTTTCCGCGCACCATGCGGTCGCCAACGCGCAAGGTCATGTCGTCAACCGCGGCGTTCTGCGGCAGCGGGAAGGTGTAGACCGCTTCGATCTTATCCTTGAAAGGGTTCTCGAATTCCTGTGTCACGACGACGCGCGACAGAAAGCCGCTGATCTCGGCCCTGACGTCGGTGTGTTTGAGCGGGCACGAGCCGGCGACAGCGCCTTTTTCGGGATCAATGATCTGAAGCGCCCCCTGACCGGCAGAGGTATCGGCGCCGGCGACAAAGCCGGTGCCCGAATGTTTACTGGCTTTGGCAAGCACGATGTAACCTGCAATACAAAGTGCCGCCAGGATGGCGAATGACAAGACGAGCCTGCGTTGCATAGGTTTCAGTCGGGCGGCAAGCAGAATGCTTGCAGTCCGCACCTCCTTAGAATCTTGCGCGCCACGGGTAGCGCTAGGGATGGAGCATTAGGCCGGCCTGATCGATTAGACACCGAAACCCGTCATGAGTTCCGGAATCTTTACGAGTGAGGGAATGGAGCGCGAAGGCGAGCTTGCAGGAAAAACAAAAAAGCGGCGGCGAGAGTCTGTCTCGCCGCCGCCCGTGAGTGTCCGTTGCGCGCCAGCTTAGAACTGGAAGCGCGCGCCGAGCTGCACCTGGAACGGCGGGCCCGGGTTGTTGTTGAGCAGCAAGCTCCCGACGCGCGTTGAGGTCGGGTTGCGATCATATAGCTGCAAGAAGTTCGGGTTGGTCGGCCCGGTAAAGCCGCAGGTCAGGTCGGCGGTGTTCGAGCAGTAGTTCGTCACCTGGCTGCCCGCCAGCTCGATGTTCTCAATGTTGAAGATATTGAAGAACTCGGCGGTGAAGAGCAGCCGGCGATTCTCGCCCAACTGGAAGCGCTTCTGCACGCGCATGTCGACGTTGTAGACCGGTTGGTTGCGGAAGGCATTGCGCTCGAACGGGATGCCCGGCGCGCGGTACGGACGGTCGAGGTTCGTGCGATCCTGGTTAACGTCCGAGCCGATGCGGGCGTCAATCGGACGGCCCGAGCGCAGGCGGACGGCGCTCGATACGTCAAACCCGCCGGGCAGGAAGAAGACCGGGTTGACGACGAACTGGTGCTTGATGTCGAGGTTCGACAGGCTGTACTCGCTATCGGTGTTGAAGGCGTTCTCGAATAGCACGCCGCCGGCCTCGCGCTCGTTGTCAACCGTCGAGAGGTTCTTCGAGCGCACGTAGAAGGCATTGAACTGGCCCCAGCGGCGCTGGAACTTGGCGCGCAGCGTCAGGGCGCGGAAGAGCGCCTTGCCGGTAGATTCACGAATCTGCACGCTGTTGAGGTTGGCAATCGGACGCGCCACGCCGGCGTTGACCAGCCCGAAGAAGGGTCGCTGCGACGGGTCGACGGCGACCGTGCGAATCGTCGGCAGCGGCAGGTTAATGTCGCGGTTCTGTTGCAGGTGCGTCGTGTGGACGTAGCTGAAGTCCGCGCCCACCGTCAGGCTGCGATTGAGCTCGCGCTCGACACCAATGCCGTACTGCACAGAGGTCGGGTTCTGGAAATCAGGCGCCATCAGGATCGGCGCCAGGCCCGCGGTAAGCGGGTCAACGCCGAGCAGCGAGGCGATCTTCTGCACCTGCTCGCCGGTGATCACCGGCAGCTTGTCGAGCGGGAAGTTGTTCAGGTCGATGCCGATCAGCTTCAACTGCTTGTAGACAGTGTTGGCCGAGGCATTCGGGTTGCCAGTCGCGGCGCGCAGCGGCAGGGTCACCGAGAGATCGCCCGCCGGGTCGCGGAAGTTGTTGATCGGCGCGGCGAACAACAGCGCAGGCGTGCGCGAGTAGTAGATGCCGCTGTAGCCGCGGACGACCGTCTTGCCATCGTTCCACGGGTCCCACGCGAAGCCGAGGCGCGGGCCGAAATTGTTGGTGTCGCTGGGAATCTTCGTCGGGTCAACGACGTGGCCCGAGGGGAAGCGGAAGCCTTTGATCAAGTTGATCAGGGCGTCGTTGCCGACTTCCGGCTGCGGGTTGTACTGACCTTCCCAGCGCAGGCCGGCGTTCAGCGTGAAGTTCGGACGAAGGCGCCACGAGTCCTGAATGAAGGCCGCGCCCTCATTATCCGGCAGCGTCGCCTGAAGGTTGCCGATCTGGCGGGCGAGGGTCACCGACGTGCTGTCGAAGCGGTTAGTGGTGGCGCCAGGCGGGTGGCTCAGCAGGGCGAGCAGCGTGGCGGCCTGCGCCGGCGTGCCCGCCGAGCCGCTGACGCTGTAGGTGCCATACTGATTGAAGCCGAAGGTCTGGTTGGCGAAGATGTGGTTATATTCGCCGCCGATCTTGAAGGTGTGGTTGCCGCGCGACCAGGTGATGTTATCGATGAGCTGCACGCGCCAATCTAGCTCGACGTTTTCGCCGAGGAACGAGACGGTGCCGAAGTTGCCGATGGAATCGGTCACCAGCGGCTCTTGAGCGTTCGCCGGGCGCGGTCGCTTTTCACGCGAGTACTGGCCGCGGAACTCGTTGACCACGGTCGGCGTGAAGAAGCTGTTGAGCTGGCCGACCACCGTGTTGGTGGTGTCGAGCTCTGTACCGTTGTTCGATAGCGCGTTAGTGATCGTCGGGAACAGCGGCACGCCGTTGGAGACGGCATTCTGCGCCTCGTTGTGGCTGTAGCTGTAGCGGACGTTCAGATTGTGACGATCATTGACGATGTAGTCGGCGCGACCGATGAACGCAATGGCGTCGTTGGTCTGCGTGAACGGGCCTTCCAGCGAGTGATAGAAGCTCAAGGCCTCGGCGATGGCCGGGGTCGAAGCGACGCTGCCGATGGTGTCGAAGAAGACTTCGCGGCTCTGGCGCTGGCGCTGCTGTTCGTAGGCGCCGAAGAAGAAGAGCTTATCTTTCTTAATCGGGCCGCCGAACGACCCGCCCCACTGGTGCTGGGTCGGCGCGACAGTGATCTCGCGCGGCGTCTGCCCGGGCAGCAGGTTGTTGCGCAGGCTCAGCTCGATGGCGTCAATGAAGTCGTTGCTGCGCGACAGGTCTTTGGGCCGGTAGAGGTAGAAGCCTGAGCCGTGATAGGCGTTGGTGCCCGACTTGGTGACGGCGTTGACGATGCCGCCGGTCGAACGCCCGAATTCCGCGGTGTAGCCCGAAGCGACGACCTGGAACTCTTTGATGGCCTCCTGCGGCACGGTGTAGGCGTTGTTCGAGCGCTCGCCGCCGCGGATGCCGCCGAAAAACGGGTTGTTATAGTCGGCGCCGTCAATGCTGACGTTGGTGTGAATGCCGAGCTGCCCGGAGAGCGAAATCTGCTGGCGGCGCGGGTCAACCTGGGCTGCCGGCGTCAGGGTGACAAAGTCCTGGAAGCGGCGACCGTTGATCGGCAAATTCTCAATCGCCCGCTCGTTGACGACGGCGTCGGCTTCCGAGCGCGTCGTCTGCACCTGGATGGTGCCGGCGGTGACGTTAACGACTTCGGTGACGCCGCTGACGCCGAGGGTGATCTTGACGTCAATCGTGCGCCCGACGGCGACTTCGACGTTATCGACGGTGACCGCCGTAAAGCCCTGGGCCGTGGCCGTGACCCGATAGATGCCCGGCGGCAACAAGACGATGCTGTAGAGCCCGTCGTCGCCGCTGTTGACGGTGCGTTCGAGACCGGTCTGCGTGTTGACTGCCTTGACCGAGGCGTTGGCGACAATCGCGCCCTGGTTGTCAACGACGGCGCCGGCGATTTGTCCGCTGCTCGCCTGCGACTGCGCAAACGCCGGAACGCTTGCCAGACTCAGACAGAGCGCCATGAGCAGCGCGCCTAGTGAATGGAATGGTTTTATTCTCGACATATTCCTGCCTCTCTGTGATGTAAATGTTTCTCACTGGTTCCAATGTGAAGCGTGCGCGCTCCACCCGGCGGATGGCGCGAGGAGAGACGCGCGAGGTTGCGGGCCATACAAATGGAAGCAGCGCGACCGCCTCTCGCCGATCCGACACTCCTGGCGCACGGCAACGCCGTTGCCATCGTGCGGGCATGAGTGTAATCGAAACAACCTGATAATGAGCAGCCCCACAATCCCCTTCTTCAAAGCGGCAGCCGAGGCTTGCCGTTTGTCGTGCCCTCAACCGGCGCAACTATTCAACCCCTCCGGCTCGTGGCGCAGCAAAGATCTGAGAAAGGGAATGCGAGAAGCACAGGCTACTTTAAGGGATGGAGCAAGTCAAGGAAAATAGGTGTTAATTGGGGGTGACGAGTGACGAGTGACAAGTGACAAGAAAACCGCGATGGCGAGGCTTGCCTTGAGGCCCGGCTCCTCGGTCTTGTCACCTGTCACCTGGCACTATCTTTTTTGCGACTGCACTTCGATGAGCGCTTTGAAAGAGCCGACGTTGTCGCCGAGGTTGCCTTCGTTCACCGACAGGAAGAGTAGGCCATCGCGCGTCGCCGTGAACTCCGACGATTTGCCGATAAAGATGAAGTCGTCGTTATCGGCGCCGATGACGCCGATCAACGCCCCCGTCGGCTGTTCGGCCATTAGCTTCTTGCCGTCTGTGATATCGGTGGTGCCTTCCGGCCCCGTCATGCGTCCGCTTGCCGGGTCGAGCGTCACCGCGCCGCTGGCGTTAATGCGGATGCGGTCGCCGCGCTTGACGATCAGGCCGGTGCTCGTCCAGTCGCGCTTGCCGATCACCTCAATCGTCGCCGAGCGCACCTGGCCGGTCAGCTTGCGCGACGGAGGCCGCTCGGTTTCGGCGGGCGGCTGGTCGGCGGGCGGGTTGGCCGCAGGCTTATCGGCATCGGTGTTACGGTCGAACGGTCTCGTGGGCTTGCTCTCGGCAGGCTTTTCCGCCGGCGTTTCGGCGGGCTGGGTGGTCGGTTGGGCCTCGGTGGTTTCCGGATTGCGCGTAGGCCGCTCCGGCTGCGTGTTGCGCGGCAGGTCTGGCAGGACCGTTGGGCGCGCCGTTTCGCGGGCTTCGGCCGGCGTGTCGCGGATGGGCACGGCGTCGCTCGGGCGCGTGCTGTTGGTTTCGCTCGGACGCACCGGCGCGTCCCGCATAGCGCCTTCGGCGTTGCCCGCGGGCGAGCCCTCGAACTCGATGCGCGCCACGTCGCCGACATAGACCATCGCCCGGCTCAGGTAACGTCCCGAGCCGGTGTCGAGCATGACGATGAACTGATCGTCGGCAAAGCTCGCCACCTTGCCCTTGAGGACGCTGCCGTTTTTCAAGTGAATGGTGTCGGCCTGGGCCACAGGCGCCAGCAGCGCCAGCGCCACCAGCAGGATCAATTGCCGCTTATGCATCATGAAGCCTCCGCTTCTGGGGTCGGATCAAGGATTGGTTCGCTCACGGGCGCGTATTATAGCAAACGCCAGCCTGCCGGGGAAACAAGGCGCGCCGGCGGCAAAGGCCGGCGTGGCAGGCGCCGCTGGCGCCGCCGATCAGCTTTTGAAGCCACGCCCGCTTTTCGTAATGCCGGTTACTCGCCCTCGTGATTGACGCGCTTGTTGTAATCCTCGGACGATGCCGGGTCGAGTTCCCAGCGGTGACGGTCGCGCTCGGCGATCTTCTCGGTGGTGTCGAGCGGCTCGTTGTCTTCGTAGGTCAGGCCGACGGCTTCGCCGAGCTCTTCGACGACATCCTGGTCGGGCGTCGGCGTCGAGCCGCCGGGCGTTTCTTCGCCGATGTCCGAGCGCCGCCAGTCGGCGTCAATGTCGCCGGCGGTGTCTTCGGGCGTGCGCGAATGGTGCTCGCGCAGCTCGCGGCTCAACAACTGGCCGCCCGAAGCCAGGCGCTGCGCCTCGGCAAACTCTTCCAAGACCTCGGCGTCGGCCTCGACCAGTTCGCTCTCGGCATTTCCCGCGTCAATGAATTTGTCGTTCTCTTGATCTGCCATCATCGATTCTCTCCCCTTGTTGGTTGTGGATTGAACGCTCCACAAGTCTATCACAATCCGTGAGGCGATGAGCAGTCGGGGCGGGGTGTTGCGTGAGTGCGGATGGCAGGTGAGGCGGAAAAGATAAAGGCGAGTCCGATGCGCCCGGACTCGCCTCAAATTTTATCGGTTAGCTAGACGCCTGCGGTGACGTTCTGCGCCGCCAGGCCCTTGGGGCCTTCAATGAGCGTGAACTCGACCTGCTGGCCTTCGTTCAGCGTCTTGTAGCCATCGGCCTGGATCGCCGAATAGTGGACGAAGACGTCATCGCCCGTCGAGCGCGTGATGAACCCATACCCTTTTGTCGCGTTGAACCACTTAACTGTACCTAATTCTCTCAATGCTTTCTTCTCCTTTTCATCTGAAGTGAATTGCAGCGTGGATGATCGGAGCTAAAGCAAAGAGCGTCTGCGGTCAAACTGCCAAACGCGCAAAACCTTAACTTCCACTTCAGTCCTCCTCACACTACTGCGAATCAAAACTCGCACATCCTACACATCGCTTCCCGGACTGTCAACTGAAAGCCAACGATGAGCGATGAATGATGAATGATGAATTTGATAATGGAAATCTTCTCCCCAATTCATCATTCATCATTCAGCATTTTAAGGAACCGTCTTCGTCACTTCGTTCGAGGTGATGCCGGCGGGCGTGCGCACAATGATGCGCAGCACCGTACCCGATGACGGCGCCACAGCGGCGGGGATTTTCAGCGAAATAAAATCGGTCTCGCCAAACACGGCGATGTTTGTGGCGAAGTTGTCGCCGCGCACCTCGACGGTGACGTTGGCCGGGAAGTTCGAGCCGAAGATTTTCAGCAACAGCGTCCCCGAGCCTTTCTTCTTGAGCTTGACCGAATCGATGTGCGGCCCGACGAGCGTGCCGGCAACCACCTGGTTGGAAGCGCCGGAAGCCGGCGGCGTCGTGTTGCGGGCGCTGACGACGAGCTGCCCGGCGCTGTTTCTGATTGACGGATTTTCGTCCAGCTCAACCGTGATCTGGGCCGGCGTCCCGGCTTGCAGGTGCGACGCGACGACCGTGCCATTGATCATAATCTCTGTATCGCTACGCAGGTTGGTGCCGCTGATGGTGATCCGCAATCCCGTCTGTCCGGCATTCGCCTGTTGCACCGGCTGGCCATTTAAGCTCAGCGCGGCGCCGCTGAGCTGCGGCGTCGGGCTTGGCTCCTGCACCAGTTGGCCGAGCCGCGCCGACAGTTTCTTGCCGCTGAAGATGTAGACGTTGCCGGCGTTGAGCACGCTGTTGTTCAAGCCGTCGCCGTGCATGGCGTTGGCAATGTAATCCACATAACCGTCGCCGTCGACGTCGCCGCCGGTCAGGCGATAAGAGAACTCGTCGCCGCCCTCCAGGCCCTGGTCGTCGCCGTGCGCGCCGGCCAGTTGATAGATCGCTATGCCAGCCGGCGGATCGTAGAGCTTGATGACCGACGGCAGAAAGTCGCGCCGCCCAAAGATGATCTCGGTCATGCCGGCGTCGTCGCGGTCTTCGCCGTTTAGCTCGAACGTGCGCTCGGGGCTGCCGATGAACAGGTCGGACAAGCCGTCTTTGTTGATGTCAAAGCTGCGCACAGAGTCGCCGGCGCAGTCGAGCGCATGCACGCCGTAGACGGTCGTGACACGCTGGCCCGACGCATCCGGGTTCAGCAGATCAATCGTCGCGCCCGGCAAGCTGGCCGAGCCATAGATGACATAGACCGCGCCGGTCTGGCCGCGGTCGTCCGGCGCCAGCGCCAGCAGCGCCCCCAGCACCAGGTCCGTGCGGCCATCGCCATTGAGGTCGCCGAAATGCACCTGCGAGCCCAGAAAGTCGTTGGCGTGCGCGCCGAGAACGTGCGTGGCGTTCGCCGGCGGCGTACCGAGATCAATATTCGTAGGCCAGGTGCGCTGGCCGTAGATGACGTAGACTTCGCCAGCCTGAGGCCGGCTGCCGCCGACGTCGGCGGCAAAAAAGTTATGCCCGCTCACCTGATCCTGCACGGTGACGTACGAGCCGGAGTCACGGTCTATCGAAGCACCGATGATGATGTCGCCGATGCCGTCGTTGTTGATGTCGCCGACTTGCAGGGCGGCGCCCCAATGATCCTCTTCGTGGGCGCCAACGATGCGTGCCGTGCGCACCCCGGCGGGCGGCGAGGCGAGATTAATTTCGGCAGGCAGGTTGGCCGCGCCGAAAACAATATAAGCGCCGCCGACGTGCTGGCCCGTGGCGGTATTGATCTGATCCGAGCCGATCACGATGTCGGCAAAGCCGTCGCCGTCCACGTCGCCTTCGTCACACCAGATGCCCATGCGCCCGTTGGCCTGCGGGCCGTAGATGGCGGTGACGCCCGACGGCGATGACGCGAGGTTGATGTCGCCGCTAAAACTCGACTTGCCATAGACGACATACGCCGCGCCGGCGTTAAAGCCGTTCGGCCCATCCTGCAACGCTGCGCAGGTCAGGATGTCGCGCAGGCCGTCGTGGTTGACGTCCCCATTGATTGAAGAAGAAGTGCCGAGCAAGTCGCCTGAGCCGCTGCCGAGGATGCGGAAGAGATTGGCCGGGTGGTCGGCTTGATTGATGAAGCCGCTGTCGCGGCCATCGCTCAAATAGATGTTGACGGTGCCGTTATTGGTGAATGGGTCGCTGCTGCCATACATGCCGCCAAACAGCACATCGGCGCGCCCATCGCCGGTGATGTCGCCGGCAGCGACCGGCAAGCCGATCTCGCCCTGTCGCCGAGTGCTGCCGAACAGCACCAGCAGACCGTCTTGATTAAAATTCGCCGTGTCGACGGCGAGTTGAATCGCCTCGCTCTCCGCCCTGGCGCGAAACGCTGCCGGCGGCACCAATAGCGACAAAAAAAGGGCGACGGCCAGGCCGCCGCGAAGCCCTACTGCCTTCGTCATAGCTCCCCTTGATCGAATGAAATATAGTAGTCCGTTCCAGCGTGACCATTTGCCACAAAAGATGCTGATTATACAATGCGGGTCAGGGATATGGCGACCTCGCGGGGAAACGGAAGAAATTCTCTGCCGCGCGCGTCTAAGTGCTGAAGCGCGACGGACGGCAAGGCGATGGAGCAAGCGGTCAGGATGAGCGAGCGCATGACGGAAGCTCAAATTATCGAAGCCTGCAAGGCCGGCGACCGCGACGCATTTCATGCGCTGTTTGAACAGTATAAGGATCGCGTCTACAGCATTGCCTATCATTTCAGCAATGACCAGGCGATGGCGCACGACGTGACGCAGCAGGTCTTCTTAAAGCTCTTTACGGTGATCGCGCAGTTCCGCCACGATGCCGGATTCGCTACCTGGCTCTATCGCATCGTCGCCAACTGCTGCACCGACGAACAGCGCCGCCGCCGCCGCTTCGTGCCGTTCAGCCCGCAGCTTGAGGTCAAGGCGATGACGACCGGAGGCGGACAGGAAAACGCTTATCAACGCCGGCAACTGGCCGCTTCGGTGCGCGCCGCCATCAGCGAGCTGAGCCCGAAGCTGCGCCTGCCCATCCTGTTGAAGTATGTCGAGGGATTGTCTTACGAAGAGATCGCCGCAGCCTTGAATTGCTCGATTGGCACGGTGTCGTCGCGGCTCAATCGCGGCCACAAACAGCTTGCGGCAAAGCTTGAGCACCTGCGCGGCGAAATCATCGGAAGTGAGTGAGAGAGATGTTTACCGAGCACGTTGTCAAAGAACTTTCGGCCTACTGCAACGGCGAGCTGAGCGGCGACCAGTCGCGCCGCGTCGCCGCGCACCTGCTGAAATGTGAGCGATGCAATCGGGAATACGAGCGCATACGGCTCGGCGTGCGGCTTGCCGAACAGTTGCCGCAGGTCGCCGCCCCCGCCGAGATGTGGAGCGACATCGAAGCGCTGCTTGATGCTCGTGATCGTCAGCCGGCGGCGAAAGCCGGGACCGGCACATGGTTTCCCTACGGCAGACCGCTTCAGTGGGCGACCGCGGCGGCGCTGGTTCTACTCATCGGCGTCGGCAGCTTCATGATTTATCGCCGGCTGCGGACGACTCCCGTTCCGATTACAGAGCCTGAGCCGACGGCCTGCATGGCGTGGCCGGTCACCAGCCTTGCGGGCGCGCCGCGCATTGACGGCCACCGCATCAAAGCCACCGGCTGCTTTGAAACCGGCGAGCTGCTTGAAACCGATGACACGGCGCGTGTCAACATCGACATCCCGCAGATCGGCGAAGTCGAGATTGCGCCGAACTCGCGTGTGCGGCTGGTGACGACAAACCAGAACGAGCACCGCATGGCGCTTGAGCGCGGCAAGTTGCACGCCTTGATCACCGCGCCGCCGCGCTTATTCTTCGTTGACACGCCGTCGGCGGAAGCCATTGACCTGGGCTGCGAATATACGCTTGCCGTGGATGACGCCGGCATCGGCCTGCTACACGTGACGCTCGGCTGGGTGATGCTGGTGCGCGACGGGCGCGAATCTTATGTGCCGGTTGACGCGATGTGCGAAACGCGCCCAGGCGTCGGGCCGGGCACGCCGTTTTTTGAAGACGCTTCGGATGCTTTCAAAGCGGCGCTGTCGCGTTACGATTTCGAGAATGGCGGCGAGGCGGCTTTGCGCGCCGTGCTTCAGGAAGCGCGCGACCGCGACACGCTGACGCTCTGGCACCTGTTGCAGCGCGTGGACGAACCGACGCGCGCCGTCGTGCTGAATCGCATGATCGCGCTCGTCGGCCAGCCGCGCTGCGTCACTCGCAAAGGCATCCTCAAGCTCGACCGCGAGATGCTCGACTGCTGGAAAGACGCGCTTGACCTGGTATGGTTTTAGCGATCATGTGGCGCAAGCTAACAGCTTGCGCGAGCCAGTGCACAATCTAACAGATTGTGCTACACAGGAGGAAAAACCGATGACGCACAAGCCTTCGCGCCGATTCGCGCCGCTGTTTGCGGCAATGATGCTGCTGGTCTTGATCGCGGCGAAGCCCGAAAGCCGCACGCCCGGCGCGCAACAGCGCCAGCCGAGCAGCAAGTCGTGGGACCTGTCGGCCCGTCGGCTGACGGTTCACGAATGGGGAACCTTCACAGCGATTGCGGGCCGCGACGGCAAGCCCGTCGAATGGCGCCCGCTGTCCGGGCCGAGCGACCTGCCGTCGTTCGTCTATGACCTCAACAGCGAACACGAAGGCAAAGGCTTGCGCCACGGTTACCAGTGTTTCAAGTGCCAGGAGGCGACGATTCGCATGGAAACGCCGGTGCTTTATTTTTACGCCGCGCGCGAAACGACGGTATCGGTCAGCGTCTGGTTTCAGCAGGGCAAGATTACCGAATGGTATCCCCAGGCGCGCGGCAGTGCGAACTCAGACTCGGGCGGCACCGTTGCCTGGGGGCGCATCACGGTCGTTCCCGACGCCACACAGGTGCTGCCGGTCGAAGCCAACGCGAGTCATTATTACGCGGCGCGCGAAACGGACGCCGCGCTCGTGCGGGTTTGCGGTAAGCAAAATCAGGAGATCGAAAAATTTCTCTTTTATCGCGGCGTCGGCCAGTTCGACCTGCCGCTCACGGTCAGGCTCGACGGCAATCGGCTGGCGATCAACAATGCGGGCCGCGACCGCGTCGCTACCTGCATCGTCTTTGAGAACCGCGATGGACAGGTGGGCTATAGCGTCGGTCGCCTGCGCGATGGTGAGCTAGTGATTGAGCGACCACCGCTCAATCAGACGCGCGACGGCATCGAGCGCGAGCTGGTCAGCTTGCTGACGAGCGAAGGACTCTACGAAAAAGAAGCGCAAGCGATGGTCGCGACATGGCGTGATTCATGGTTTGAAGACGGCTTGCGGGTATTTTATGTCGTGCCGCGCCGGCTCACCGATCAGACCTTACAGCTCAGGATTGAGCCGCAGCCTGCGGAGCTGGTGCGCGTGCTGGTTGGCCGCACCGAAGTTATCACGCCGGAGATGGAGCATGCCATTCGCCAGCAGCTCGCGCCGCTCAACGATGCGTCGCCCGACCTACCGAGCATCACGATGCAGGTGATCCGCTCGCACGGGCGATTTGCCGAGCCGATCCTCAAAGAGATGCTCGACCAGACTAAAGATGAGCGCATGCGCCGCTACCTCAATTCGATTCTGGGCTCGGCGCGCACCGCGCTTGAATAACCGGCAGAGCAAGCCGGGAAGGCAGCGGAAGAGAATCACCGGCTGCCACGTCTAATCATCAAACGCGCAAACACGAGCAGCGCGTCGAGGAGTTCAACCGATAACCTTTGTTAACCATGAACCGCCCATGTGGTCGGCGGGAAGGAAGGAGTTTGCCATGAGAGTTCAATCGTTCAACGGAATCAGAGTAACATTCGCTACGATTTTATTAGCGACGATGCTGGCGCTGGCGAGTGCCGCGAGCGTCTTTGCCGGCGGCTTTCAGCTCGCCGTCGAAACGCCCGATGCCAGCAAGACCAACTTGAAAGACGCGGCGCTGATCGTGCGCACATTCGGCTGTCACCAGCCGGCGGACGCCAACGTCAGCGTGACCGCCGAGGGCATGGTCAACGGTCGCCGCCAGTCGCTGCCGGTCGAGTTGCGCGCCGACGCCAAAGGGGTTTATTCGATTCGCCAGCAATGGCCGGCGGAAGGCAAGTGGGTGCTGGTGCTGACGGGAACCTATAACAACATGACGAGCACGGTCTTCGTCGAGCTGGGCGAGAAAGGCCATGTCTATGCCGACACGCGGCTCAATGCCTTCGAGCAGGACGGCACGCATGCGCGCGGCCTGCGCCGCAAGCCGACTTCGGGCGACGTGGAAGCGGCGCTGAAAACCAACATCAGCAGCATCGCCATGTCGGCGACCGCGTCGCCGGCGCTGTCATCGAGCGCCATCGCCGCGGGCGGCGGCGCGTTTCTCTTTCTGATCGGAGTGGCTGCCCTGAATCGCCGCCGGTCACAAAGCAACTCGGCGGCGTAGTGAATTCGCTGATGGATGAGAGAGGGCAGGCAGCATTGAGAGGGCAGGCGAGATATTCAACCGGCGCGATGCTGGGATGAGTATCCCGCCTGCCCTTGTTGTAGCGACCTAGCGCGGCGTGACTCAGCGCAGGTCAGTATGCGTATAGGGAAGATGTGAGGCTCTGATTAGCGGCTAGAAGTAGATTGTCCTCTTGCTCAAATACCCATTCATCGTCCTGCTGCGCGCCTGTACACTGAACGTATCGGCGGTTCAATTCTTCAGTCAGCGCGCTCGTTTCCGGCAGCGGGTTGGCGGCCACTCGCTCATAGATCTCCTGAGCGATATCATATTGCTGGTTCTCGCCGTAAGAATGGACGCGCAAAATATCAACCTGTGGCTGTAGGGCTGGAGATTTAACTTCATTGAAAACGCTGGCAGCTTGCAAATAATTCTGCTGCCGCATCCAGGCCATGCCTAACGCCGTGCGGAAGAATTCGCGATCAGACGGCCAGGGGTTGCCGATCACACCTTGCTCAAAAATGTTTAACGCTTCATCTACGCGACCCATCTTCAAAAAGATCATTCCACGAATATGGAAGCCAATCCAATCCTGTCTCGAATTCATTTCATTGGTTGGCAAATCAGCTAACGCCTCATTGTATCGGTGTAGCGCCGCCAGTATTGAACTTCGCGCGTTTCTGGCAACCATATCATTAGGGAACCGGGATCTGATTTCTTCATAAGCCGCGAGCGCCTCCGGCAAGTGGCCCATCGTCCGCAACGTCTCGGCGCGCCCGTTCTGAGCGACGACACTTTCGGGATGCTCGGCAATGACGCTGTCGTAAGCCGCGAGCGCCTCGTGTAATTTGCCCATCGCCCGCAGCACCTCGGCGCGCCCGCTCTGGGCGACGACATTTTCGGGGTACTCGGCAATGACGCTGTCGTAAGCCGCGAGCGCCTCCGACAAGCGCCCCATCGCCCGCAGCACCTCGGCGCGCCCGTTCTTGGCGACGACACTTTCGGGATGCTCAGCAATGACGGTGTCATAAGCCGCGAGCGCCTCCGGCAAGCGCCCCATCGCCCGCAGCACCTCGGCGCGCCCGCTCTGGGCGACGACATTTTCGGGGTACTCGGCAATGACGCTGTCGTAAGCCGCGAGCGCCTCCGACAAGCGCCCCATCGTCCGCAACGTCTCGGCGCGCCCAGTCTTGGCAATAACATCTCCAGAATCTGCTGCAATGATGTTGTCATAAGCAACAAGCGCATCTTGCAGCTTACCTATCGCACGCAATGTCTCAGCTCGTCCTCTCTTAGCAACGACACTTTCAGGATGTTCAGCACCTGCGTGGTCGTAAGCCGCGAGCGCCTCTGATAAGCGCCCCATCGCCCGCAGCACCTCGGCGCGCCCGTTCTTGGCGACGACATTTTCGGGATGCTCAGCAATGACGGTGTCATAAGCCGCGAGCGCCTCCGACAAGCGCCCCATCGCCCGCAGCACCTCGGCGCGCCCAGTCTTGGCGACAACGCCAGCCCCGAACATGCCTGCCTGCTCATAAGCGTTTAATGCGTCAATATGACGACCCACTATGAGCAAAGCATCTGCGTATTGCGCCCACGACCAGCTATCATCCTTTTTCAGTCGGATGCTGCGCTCTGTTAGCTCTAACTGTAGTTGGTGGTTATCGAGAGCCTTGGCTTCCATCGCCAGATCGCACAAAGACATCACCGTAAATTTTGGCCCGCCGTTGGCCAGTTGATAATTCACCAATTCATCTATCAGACTGTTGGCACGAGCAAAGTCGCGGTGTTGCAAATGCTCAACGATTACACGCTTCCGGCTTTCGACAGTTGCTAAAACTTGAGAGCGGTTGATTCTTTGATGCTGCTGATACTGGCGGCCTCTCTTTTCCTGCTCGCCTGTATCAGTCTCTTCCTCTTCATCCGCAACTAGATTTTCATGAACAATCGCAGGCTGGCGAAAGCTGGCTGTCCATCGTGGCAATATCATGCGGTAATTTCTCAACGCTTGCATTGTGGGCAACATCAGCGCATGAATGAGAAAGCTTTCTACCTGACGGTCCTCGTGCGCGATGACCAGCGCGCGAAATAGGCCCTCGCGGATGGCGAGGCGTTGAAATTCTGCTTTCTGCTCTGTGCCGCCGAATTCGCTTTCGGGTATTCCGTCCCACGCTGCGCAAACATCACGAATGAACGGCTGGCGTGAAAGCAGATTGTCCATCACCATCAACGTCGTTGACGCTTGAGCTGCTTCGCTGCGCTCTTTTGCGCCGGTGATGTCGGCGCTGTCGGGCAAGGGCCGCGCGTAGAGAATGCCTTCGAGCCGTTCGAGGACTGTTGTATCGCTGAAGAGTTCTTCCAGTTCGGCGGCGGCTTCCTGGCGAACCCCTGCGGATAAGGTCGCGTCCATCAGGATCAGCGCCAGATCAAGCGCGCAGACGACGTTATACTCCAGCTCAAGCCGCTTTCTTATCTGCTGTTGACCGATGTTTTCCAGGAATTGCAGGTCGCGAGCGTCGCCGAAAAGATACGGCAGGTCTGACTGCGCTCGCGGCACAAGCGTGTCCGGCTCGTCCACGTCGAACGAGAACAAGGTGTTGCCGTCCACGATGAGCGCCGTCCCGGCACGTCCTGAAATCACCGCATCCATCAGCTTATCGGTACTCCGGCTTGTGAGAGTTTCTCCTTAAGCGCCTTTAGAATTGTAGCACGCTGGCGGCGCTTCAATCGCGGGTCGAGAATTACCTGCTCGACGGTTCGGATGGTCATCGGCCCGTAGATGTGGGCTTCGACAAACTGATCATCTTCAGACGTCGCACCCTGTCGCAGCAGCAACGTTGAATATTCATCAGGTCGCGTCCCGGCGTCAATGCTTTTGTAGAGCTTGGCAACACACAGCTTGCCGCGCTCGTCCCAGGTCGCGCGATAACCAAGAGGCAGCTTATCTGATTTCCACATCGAGATTTTATGATGTTTCATAAACATCACTGAGTTCTCTTCAAAGACGGATGCGCGGTGCGCGATGTAATCGGTTCTCAATACGATAGCGCATTCACCATAGTTGAAAAGCCCCTTGCCATCGAGCGCCAGCGCCGCAAAGCGAATTTGCTCTTTATAGTTTGGAAAGAGCGCACTGTCTGCAACCGCACGAAGCTTATCCCAATTATCGCCTTTGGGCAGTCGTACCTCTGCTTCAATCAGCTTGTAATAGGTCGTGTACAATTCGTGATCGCTGGTCGCCAGTCGCTGAAGTTCACCCTGAGAACGCGAAATAACTGCCTTGGAGTCAGCGATGGCCTTTTCAAAGTCATTGACTGCTGGCGTTGCGCCACGTGCGGCTGAATCTCTTATTGCGGCTTGATAATGTCGGTCGAGTGCCGTTCGCTCGGCGGATGTTTCGGCAATTCGCACGTTAGGATAAAGTCCCGGACGGCCACAATGTGGACACCGATCTACCGAGGGCGGCAAATCGTTCGTACAATAAATACACGGCGATAGCTTGGACATTTGCGTTTGCCTTCTATCGGGCCTTGATTGGGTATGAAAAATTACTGCGTGCCGGCGGCGGCGTCAAGGCAATTACACGCCTTTTGCGAATGCAGAAGAAAGCCGAACAAACGGTCAGAGAAGCATTGTATTCTTTCAGTCGTTATGAGGTCAGGGTCTTTGCCAGTGCCGGGTGGGCGTAGGGGATGACGATTTCAGCAATCAGCAGCTCGGGTTTCTTGAGCGAGGCGACGCCCGCCGCGACCGCCGTGCGCACCGCGCCGACTTCGCCGGTGACGACGACCAGTCCTTTGCCGCCCGGCTGATTGCGCGCTTCGATCAACTGCACGGCGGCGGCTTTGACCGCCGCGTCGCCGGCATAGATCGCCGGCGCTACCTCTTTGGTCTCGATCAAACCGACCGCCTCGACGCGCTCGACCTTGACGCGCCCCTTGATGGCCGGCGGCAATTCGGGGTGGACGTTTTGAATGATGAAGTAATCCAGCACGGTCTCAGCCGCCCGGTTCAAACCGGCCCTCAGAGCCGCTTCCACGTCGGCCACACGGCCTCCCACCATAATTAAATACTTGCCGCGCGGGATGGCTGCCGTCATCAGCAGCTCGACATCGGCCATCTTCATCATGGCGTCTACGGCTTCGATGCCGCGCGCAATAGAGCTCGACTCGATAAAGCCGATGCAATGGTTGCCTCTGGTGATGTCGTCGTTGCTCATAGTCTTTGATTGCCGCGACAGTATATGCGCCCGCGACGGTTGATTGCAATGCGTGGTGCGGTTTGTTATCGTGCCATCCGCTCAGCAGGCACGTCGCAAACTATCCAGCCGTTTGCGACGTCATTCACACGAACCAAGCCGTCCGATGGGAGCGAGCCATGAAAGAATTTTCGCGCCGATGGTTTCTCGCCCAATCCTGCAAAGGAGTGAGCGCCGCCTGGCTCGCGGCGCGCTGGCCTGAGATTCAGGCCGCCGCGCAGCACGCGCATCATTCGGCTCAAGCGGCCACGCCATTAACGTTTGAATTCTTCACGGCGGAACAGGCTCGCGAAATTGAAGCCGCCGCCGCGCAGATCATCCCCTCGGACGATTCGCCGGGGGCGCGCGAGGCGCGGGTGATCTATTTCATTGACCGCGCGCTGGCCACCTTTGAGAGCGAAAAGCAGCCGGTTTACAAGCAAGGGCTGGCCCTGCTCGAAGACAGAGCGCGCCGCGCCGGTCGCGCAAGGTTCTCGGAGCTGAGCGCGGCACAACAGGTCGCGGCGCTCAAGAAGATCGAGCGGTCGCCATTCTTCCAGACGCTTCGCGCGCATACCGTCACAGGCTTTTTCGCCAATCCCGAATACGGCGGCAATCACGGCCAGGCCGGCTGGAAGCACATCGGCTTTGAAGATCATTTCGCCTTCTCGCCGCCGTTCGGTTTTTATGACCGCGACTATAAACCTGAACAGTGAGGGCCGCCGTGTTGCCGATGAATCAGCAGCAGCCAAAATATCAGCCGTCTGACGAAGTCGATTTCGTCATCGTCGGTTCGGGCGCGGCAGGCGGCGTCATCGCCAAGGAACTGTCCGCCGCCGGCTTTCGCATCGTCGTGCTTGAGCAGGGGCCATACCTCAAAGAAGAAGATTTCGCTCACGACGAGCTGAAGAACGTCTATCAAGAGGCGCTCACCAATAACCACCGGCAGCAGCCGAACACCTTTCGCTCGCGCCCCTCGCAGAAAGCCCGCCTGCAACCAGCGGTCGGTTATGGGCGCGTCGTCGGCGGCGGCACGGTTCACTTCACAGGCAACTACTGGCGCTTTCACGAAATCGATTTCATCGAGCGCAGCCGGCTCGGCGCGATTGCCGGGACGGGCTTTGCCGACTGGCCGATCACTTATCAAGAGCTTGAGCCGTACTACACGAAAGTCGAATGGGAAGTCGGGGTGTCGGGGCAAGCAGGCGCCAACCCTTTTGATCCGCCGCGCTCCAGGGCCTACCCTGTGCCGCCGCTGCCCATCAAATCTTCGGGCGTGCTGTTAGAGCGGGCGGCGCGCAAGCTCGGCCTGCATGCCGCGCCGGCGCCGATGGCGATCCTTTCAAAGCCGCACAACGGGCGCAATGGCTGCGTCCATTGCGGCTTCTGCGAATACTACGGCTGCGAAATCGGCGCCAAGTCTTCGACGCTCGCCAGTGTCATTCGCGTCGCCGAAGCGTCGGGCCGCTGCGAGATTCGCCCGCTCAGTTATGTGCGCAAGATCGAAGTGGATAAAAAGGGCCGCGCCGTCGGCGTTATCTATTTCGACGACAAGAAGCAAGAGATATTGCAGCGCGCCCGCGCCGTCGTCGTCTGCGCCAATGGCGCAGAGACGCCGCGCTTGCTGCTGATGTCGAAATCGAATCGCTTCCCGCAGGGCCTGGCGAATTCGAGCGGGCTGGTGGGGCGCTACCTGATGTTTAACGCCGGCGGTTTTGCCGGCGGCGTGTTCGAGCAGCCGTTGAACGAGTTCAAGAGCGTCGTCGTCAGCCGCATCGTCCATGATTTTTATGACACAGACCCGAAGCGCGGCTTTTACGGCGGCGGCGGCATCGATTTCCGCTTCGACCTTCAGCCCATCACGTTTGCGTTCCTCGGACTCCCTCCGAACGCGCCGCAATGGGGCCGCGATTATAAGGCCATGCTCAAGGAGTATTACACGCGCACGGTCTATATGCTGGCGCACACCACGTCGCTGCCGGTGGCGACCAATAGCATCACGCTCGACGATCAGGTCAAAGACGCATGGGGGTTGCCGGCGTTGCGCGTCACTTATAAAGACCACCCCGATGACATCAAGATTGCCAAGTTCATGCTGGCGCGCGGGCTTGATCTGTTGAACGCGGCGGGCGCAAGAAAGACATGGAGCTACCCGGTCGGCGAGCAATCATTCGCCGTCCACCTGCTGGGCACCTGTCGCATGGGCAACGACCCGCGGTATTCGGTGATTAACCGCGATCACCGCGCCCACGACGTGCCGAACCTGTTCATCTGCGACGGCAGCAGCTTTGTGACTTCGGGGCGCGGCCAGCCGACCTGCACGATTCAAGCGCTGGCCTTTCGCGCCGCCGACCGGATCACCCAACTGGCCAGGGCCGGTGAGATTTAGATCATCAGAAAACACTTGCGGGTGGGAGGCTGCTAAACTATAAAAATTGAGTCGGTTGTTAAAATGAAACAAGAAGTGCTCAATGTCATGCAGGCGATGGGGTTCTTCGCGCCTTTCCGGCTTGCCAACCGCGGCAAGGCGCTGATCGTCACTTACCATCGCTTCACGCACAGCGACCCCGACACCAGGACGGCGTCGCGCGCTTTCGCTGAACAGCTCGACTACCTGACGCGCCACTACGAGGTCGTGCCGCTGTCGTTGATTGCCAAATGGCTCAAGGACGGGCAACTGCCGGCCAATGTCGCGGCGATCACCATTGACGACGGCTACAGCGACGCTTACGAAATCGCTTTTCCGCTGCTCGGCCAGCGCCGATTGCCGGCGACGATCTTTGTCGTCACCGATTTTGTCGATCAGAAGAAATGGTTGTGGACAGACAAGCTGCGCTATCTGGTGGCGCGCGCCGGCGCGCGCACCATCGAAGGTGTGCTTGACGGGCGCGACTTCTGCATTGAGTTCGAGGCGACCGATTCGATCTTCCGCGCCGCCGATAAAGTCAATTCGCTGCTCAAGGCCATCCCTGACAACGCCAAAGAAGCGGCCATCGCGCGCATGGCGGCGGCCTTCGCGGTTGAATTGCCGGCAAGGCCGCCGCGCGAATATACCTCGGTGACCTGGGAGCAGATACGCGAGATGAGCCAGGGCGGCATCGAGATCGGCTCGCACACGGCGACTCACCCGATCCTGCCCAACGTCAGCCGCGAGCATCTGCGCCGCGAGCTTGCGGAATCGCGCCAGCGCATCGCCGCCGAAACGGGCCGCCCGGTCGAGCTCTTCTGCTATCCCAACGGCAACTACAACGACGCCGTGATGCGCGAAGTCGAGCGCGCCGGTTATACCTGCGCCGTCACGGTCGAGAACGGCCTCAACGACCGTCACAGCAACCCGCTGACGCTCAAACGCATTCACGCCGAATACGACTTACCCCACTTCATTCAAAACACCAGCGGTTTTGCCGAGGTCAAGGCCGCCCTGTTGCGCGGGCGCGATTCGTCCGCCGGCCTCGCCGCAGATCGGCAGTATGAGCTTGGATAAGCCCAAAGGAAACGGCGCGTTGAGCAAGCGCGCGGCGTTGCTGGCGGTCGCCAAGGTGGCAGGCTATGCGCTGACGCTGCCGCTGCCGCTGGTCTTGGTGCGCGTCCTCAGCCAGTCCGACTTCGGACTTTATAAGCAGGCCTTCCAGGTCATCACCACGATGCTGACGCTGCTCGGTCTGCAAGTCGGCCTCAGCATCTACTACTTTCTGCCGCGTTATCCCGACCGCAAGCCGCACGTCGTGATGAACGTGCTGGTCTTTTACGCGGCGCTCGGCGGCGCGATGGCGCTGCTGTTTGCGATCTACCCGCAATGGATCACGCACATCTTCAAGACAGACGATCTGGTGCCCTATGTGCCGCTGGTCGGCGCGGCCATTCTGCTATGGCTGATGGGCTCGCTGCTCGAAGTCGTCACCCTGGCCGATGGCGACGTGCGCTCGGCTTCGACCTTCACGGTCGTCATCCAGTTCACCAAGAGCGCCTTGTTGATTACGGCCGGCCTCGTCTTCGGAACGATGCAAGCCATCGTGCTGGCGGCGGTGGCGCAGGGCTTTGTGCTTTGCGTGATTCTCTTCACCTATCTGCGCAAGCGTTACGGCGCATTCTGGCGAGCCTTTGATCCGCAGTTGTTCAAAGCGCAGTTCGCTAACGCCCTGCCGTTCGGCCTCGGGGCGCTGGCCTATGGCCTGCAAGCCGACATGCACAATTATTTCGTGTCGCATTACTTCGAGCCGGCGCTGTTTGCCATCTACGCCGTCGGCTGTTTCGAGCTGCCGCTGCTGGGGATTCTTTACGAGTCGGTGGTGAGCATCCTGTTTCCCGAAGTCGCGCGCAAGCATGCGGCGGGCGAGCGCGAAGAGGTCATCAGCCTGTGGGCCAGCGCCATGCGCAAGCTGGCGTTCTTTTATGTGCCGACCTACGTGCTGATGTTCGTGCTGCGCCGCGAGATCATCACCCTGTTGTTCACCAGGGATTACGCCGCCAGCGCCGACATCTTCGCCATCAACCTGATGCTGCTGCCGATGTACCTGTGCGTTTACACGGCGTTCATGCGCCCGTTCGACGATCTGAAATTCTACCGCCTGAAGCTGTCACTGGTGATGATCCCTGTGACGGCGCTGGCGCTCTACGCAGGCATCCGCGGCGGCGGCTTGATGGGCGCGATCATCGCCACAGTCGCGGCGCAGTTATTCGACACCCTGGTGATGATGGTCAAAATCGGGCGACGGCTCGGCGTGCGCCCGGCGCATCTGGCGCAGCTCGCGCCGATCTTGCGCACGACAGCGGCGACGGCAGTAGCGGCGATGGCGGCTTACTTCGTCAAGTCGGCGCTCGGCGACGCGCGCGTGCTGATCGTCCTGATTGCCTGCTCGGCGGCATTCGGAGCGGTCTTTGCCGTCGTCGCCTTCGTGATCGGCGCGGTGACCGACGAAGAAAAATCCGAGCTGCGGCGCATCTATCATTCAGGCTCGCGCCGCCTCGGCCTGTCGTCGGCGACCGAAGCGCAGTGACGTTGTTTTATGCTCACTGACAAGAACAAAGCGGGCGTGTTGTTTGACGGGCGCGAGGCGCGCCCTACAGCCGAGGCGCGCCCGGCTCAATCTAAAGCCGCCGCGTCAGCTCAAGCCGCGCCGGCTCGCAGCGCGGCGATGGCAGAAGCCGGCGAGAAAGCCGCGAAAGCCGGCTCAAGCCGCGTGGCGTTCGGCGGCTTGTTCCTGTTCACGATGATGCTCTACATCCGCCCGAACGATCTGGTGCCGGGCGCGTTCGAGACGTTTCAGATCGTCAAGCTCGTCGCCATCTTCACGATCCTCGCTTACCTCGGCTCGCAGCTCTCGCGCGGCAAGGGGCTGACGGTCTGGCCGCTCGAAATGAAGATGCTGGCGGTCATCGTGCTGCTCGCCCTGGCCTTCACGCCGCTCGCCGTGTCGCCGCAGACCAGCATCGACACCCTGAGCGATTCGTTCTTCAAAGTCGTCACCATCTTCGTGCTGATGCTCAACCTGATCGATACGCGGGCGCGGCTGCGCGGCTTCATGAAGCTGTTGATCTGCTGCGGCATCTTTGTCGCCGCGAGCGCCGTGTTGAACTATTTTCGCGGCGCTACGGGCGTCAACCAGTCGGGCGAGCTGGTGCGCATCGCCGGTTACGGCACCTTCTTTTCAAACCCCAACGAGCTGGCGATGGCGGTCAATCTCATCATGCCGTTCGCGGTCGTCTTTGGGCTGACCAGTCGCGGCATCAAGCGCCTGGGGTTCTTCCTGATCGCGGGACTGCTGGCGTTTGCGGTGGTCGTGTCGTTTTCGCGCGGCGGCTTTCTCGGGCTGGTCGCCATCGGCGGCGTGCTGCTGTGGAAAGCCGGGCGCGGCAAGCGTCTGGTGACGCTCTGCGCCGGCGTGGTGATCGCCGGGGCGTTCGTCGTGTCGATGCCGAGCGGCTACGGCGACCGCATCTTCACGATCCTGCACACCAACGAAGACAAGACGAACTCGGCGCAGGAACGTCAGGAATTACTGGCGCGCGGTCTTGACGTGATCGCGCATCACCCGATCATCGGCGTCGGCGCCGGCAACTATGGCATCTATTCGCTGCACGGACTGGTGGCGCACAACTCTTACATCGAAGTCGCCGCCGAGCTGGGCATTGCCGGCTTTGCCGCTTACCTGGTGCTGATCTTTGCGCCGCTCCGCTCGCTCCGACGCATCGAGCGCGACACCTATGCCCGCCGCGCCCACTGGAGCGACGCCGAGCGCGAGACCTATTACGTCAGCGTCGGCTTGCAAGCGGTGATTATCTCGTATGCGGTGTGCAGCTTTTTCCAATCGGCGGAATATTCGTGGTATCTCTATTATCTCGTCGCCTACACCGCTTCGCTGCGCCGGATTCATCGCGACGAAGCGGCGAGCGGCGCGAGTCCAAGCAATGCCCCCAGTCCGCCAGCCGCCGGCAACGGCGCGCTCTGGCAGTCGGCGCGCGGTGCCTGAAGAAGCCGGCGCATTCGTTATTTACTGGTTTTGAAGGACTGGAATCCGTTATGTCGCAAAGCCTGACGCAAGTATCCGACAACCCGCTGCCTCCCGAAGCCGTGTCGCGGCGTGACCTCTACGCCGACCGCCGGCTGGCCGAAGGCTATCCCGGCCTCGACCGCCTGGCGCTCAAAAATTTTACCGCGACGCTCGACGCGCAGCCCGACGACTCGACGCGCCTCGACCGCTTGCTCGGTCGGCTCAACCGGCTGATCGATCTTGAGCGGGCGCGCAACATCGTCGTGCTCGGCTGTGGGCCGCGCCCGCAGACGGTCAAGCACCTGCTCGAACGCCGCTTCAATGCCATCGGCGTCGAGCCCGTGCCGCTGTTCGTCGAAGCGGCGCGCGAATACCTGAACGACACGGTGCATGTGATGGAAGGCGCTGCCGAGCGCATCCCCGTAGCCGACGGCTCGCAGCAGATCGTCTTTTGCGACAGCGTGCTTGAGCATGTTGTGTCGCCGACGCGCAGCCTCGACGAAATGCACCGTGTGCTGGCACCCGGCGGCATCGCCTTCATCACGACGACCAACCGTTACCGCTTCTCGATCACCGGCGACAACGGCGAATTCATGTTCCGCTTCTTCAACTGGCTGCCGGCGCTTTTGAAAGAAAGCCTGGTGCATCACCACCTGCACTACGACCCGCGCCTGGCCAACTACTCACAACTGCCGGCGGTTCACTGGTTCAGCTACGCGGAGCTGTGCCGGCTCGGCCGCGAGGCGGGATTCGCGCAGTTCTATTCGCTGCTCGATCTGATTGATACGAGCGACCCGGGGGTCAGCGGCAGCCGCTTGAAGCGCTGGCTGGCCGACCGGCTGAAGTTCAATCCCTGGCTGCGCACCCTCGCCCTCACACAGCGCGGCGACACCATCATCATGCTGAAGAGGTAAAGCGAGGGCTAGAGATGTGCGGCATCGCCGGATTTTTTGAACCGCGGCAAAGACTCGCGCCCGCCGAGCAACGTGATCTGCTGGCGCGCATGTGCAACGTCATCGAGCATCGCGGCCCGGACGACGAAGGCTTCTTCATCGAAGGCGGCGTCGCCCTCGGCATGCGGCGGCTGTCGATCATCGATCTGTTCACAGGCCATCAGCCGATCTCGAACGAAGACGACTCGCTGTGGATCGTCTTCAACGGCGAGATCTACAACTACCGCGAGCTGCGCGACGATCTCATCGCACGCGGCCACACCTTTAAGTCCAACACCGACACCGAAACGATCATTCACCTCTACGAAGAAGAGGGCGAAGCGTGCGTCCAACGTCTGCGCGGCATGTTCGCGTTCGCGATTTACGACAAACGCGAGCGCAAGCTCTTCATCGCCCGCGACCGCGTCGGCGTCAAGCCGCTGCATTACGCGCTCGTCGGCGACCGCCTGGTCTTCGGCTCCGAGATCAAATCACTGCTGCAACACCCGGAGGTGCCGCGCGCCGTCAACCTTGAAGCCATCTCCGACTTCCTCTCGTTCAGCTATGTGCCCGACCCGCAGACGGCGTTTCGCGGCATCCGCAAGCTGCCGCCCGGCCACACGCTGACTTTCAAAGACGGCTTCCTGGTGACCCGCCGCTATTGGGACTTCGATTATCCCGAGCCTGACGCCGAGGTCGAAAGCGAAGACTATTACATTGAGCGGCTGCGCGAGACGCTCGCCGAAAGCGTCCGCATTCGCTTGATGAGCGACGTGCCGCTGGGGGCTTTCCTTTCCGGCGGCATCGATTCTTCGACGGTCGTGGCGATGATGGCGCGGGCGATGGACCGCCCGGTGAAGACCTTTTCCATCGGCTTTACGGAATCTTCGCACGACGAGCTGCACTATGCGCGCATCGCGGCGCGTCACTTCAACACAGACCATCACGAATTCATCGTCACCCCGGACGTCTGTCGCATCGTCGAAGAGATCGTCTGGCACCACGACGAGCCGTTCGCCGACATGTCGAGCGTGCCGACTTACATTGTCTCGAAGATGGCGCGCGAGCATGTCACGGTGGTGCTGTCGGGCGACGGCGGCGACGAGCTGTTCGCCGGTTACGAGCGCTACTTGATTGATCGCCAGCGCGAGCGCTTCGAGCGCCTGCCCGGCTTCTTCCGCCGCCGATTGATGCTGCCGACGGCGCGCTTGCTGCCGCGTCATGCCTACGGCAAGAACTACCTGCGCAACGTCGCGCTCGACCCAAGCGCCCGCTACATCGATAGCATCTCGTGTTTTGACGAAGAGAAGAAACAGCAACTGCTGTCGAATGAATTCCGCCGCGCTTTGTCGCGTTACAACGCGACGGACAAGTTCAACAAGTTCTTTGCCGCGCCCGGCTCAAGCGAGCGCCTCGACCACCTGCTCTACCTCGACAGCAAGACCTACCTGCCGGGCGACATCCTGACGAAGGTGGATCGCATGAGCATGGCGCATTCAATCGAGGCGCGCGAGCCGCTGCTCGATTATAAGCTGATCGAGTTCGCCCAGCAGATTCCGGCGCGCTTCAAGCTGCGCGGCGCAGAAACCAAGAGCATCTTGAAGCGCGCCATGCGCGGCATGATCCCCGACCAGATCATCCATCGCCCGAAGCAAGGCTTCGGCGTGCCGATGCAAAAGTGGTTCAGGGAAGACCTGCGCGAGATGGTCATCGACACGCTGACCGAGAGCCGCACGCAGCAGCGCGGCTACTTTGACCAGCAGGCGGTCAACGCGATCCTGCGCGAGCATCTGAGCGGGCGGCGCGACAACTCGCGCCACCTCTGGAGCCTGCTGATGCTCGAGCTATGGCATCGCTCGTTTATCGATCATCAACCGGAACCGGCCTTCGCCGGCGCCAAGAAGCTGACGCTCGACGGCCTCAGCGTCGGCGTTTGAGGAAGGTGACAAGTGACAAGTGACAAGTGACAAGAAGAATTGCGGAAGCCTAGGCTTGCCACGCTCTAAGTGACAACGTCTTGTCACTTGTCACTTGTCACTTGTCACTCAAAGAATATGTGCGGCATTGCGGGCATCATCGGCGGCGACCCATCCACGCGCGAAGCATCGGCGCGGCGCATGCTCGCGGCCTTAGCGCGGCGCGGGCCGGACGGCGAAGGATTAGAAAGCTGGCCTGATGCGACGCTTGGGCATCGCCGGCTGGCGATCATCGATCTGAGCGACGCGGGCCGTCAGCCGATGCTCACCCATGACGGTGAGATCGGCGTCGTCTTCAACGGCGAGATTTATAACTTCCGCGAGCTGCGCGATGATCTCATCGCGCGCGGCTATCACTTCCGCAGCCACACCGATTCCGAAGTCCTGCTGCATGGCTATCGCGAGTGGGGCCTTGAAAATCTTGTGACCCGACTTCGCGGTATGTTTGCCTTCGGCTTATGGGACAACCCAACCCGCAAGTTCTATCTGGTGCGCGACCGCCTCGGCGTCAAGCCGTTGCTTTACCTTCTGCGCGACGGCCAACTGGCTTTTGCCTCGACGGCGCGCGCCTTGCGCGACGCAGGGCTTGCCGGCGAGATTGACGAGCGCGCCGTTGCCGAGTTCCTCCACTTCGGTTTCGTCACCGACGCGCGCTCGATCTATAAAAACGTCATCAAAGTGCCCGCCGGCGCGATTGTCGAGTTTGCCAACGGTCATCTTCAAACACGCGCTTACTGGCAACTGCCCGCCGTAGACGCCGACTCGTCCATCTCGTTCCGTGATGCGGTCGAAGAGACTGAGCGGTTGTTGCTCGACGCGGTCGCGGCGCGTCTCTATGCCGATGTGCCGGTCGGCTCGCTGCTCAGCGGCGGCGTCGATTCGAGTCTCGTCTGCTGGGCGACCGCGAAGCTCGGCGCGCAGGTCACGGCTTACACCGTCAGCACGCCGGGCGACGTGTGGGATGAAGCGGCTGACGCGGTGGCGACGGCCCGTTTGCTCAAGCTGAATCACCGCGTCGTCGAAGTATCAGCCGCGCAAGCGCCCGACGTGACCGAGCTGGTCAACGCCTACGGCGAGCCGTTCGCCTGCGCCTCGGCGCTCGGCATGCTGCGCGTTTCCGAAGCGGTCGCGCCGGCGGCGAAAGTGCTGCTGACGGGCGACGGCGGCGATGATGTCTTTCTCGGATACGAAGGCCACAAACATTTCTGGATGGCCGAGCGGCTGGCCGCGCGCCTGCCGGATCAGAGCAACAAGTGGTGGCTGGCGTTGCGCGACCGCATGCCGCGTATCGGGCCGATGGGCCGCGCCGCCTCATTCATTGATTACGCGACCGGCGGGCTCGGCGGTGTGGCGCAGGCGCGCGACGGCTTGCAGTTATATCAGCGCGCCGGCTTGCTCGGCGCGCGATTGCAGGATGCCACCATAGACCAGCTTGCCATCCCTCGGTCAATTGAATCGGCGCGCAGCCTGCTCGCAGAGTTCTTGCTCTACGACCGCGACACGCGCTTTACCGGCGAATATCTGACCAAAGTAGACGGCGCGACCATGCATCATTCAGTCGAAGCGCGCTCGCCATTCCTCGACGCACACCTCTGGGAGTTTGCCGCCCGCCTGCCCTTCGCCGTTCGGCTGCACGGCGGCCAACTGAAAGCCATCCTGCGCGAGATTGCCCGGCGGCATCTCGGCGAGCGCGTCGCCGGCGGGCGCAAGCGCGGCTTTGGCATCCCTGTGCAACGCTGGCTCGCCGGCCGCTGGCGCGAACGCGTCGCCGCGAGCTTCACCGATAGCCTGCTGGCAAGCGAAGGCTGGCTGCGCTCGGACGGCTTGCTCGCCGAGTTAGACAAAGCGGCGCGCGCAGGTTTCGCGCCGAATCAGTTGTGGTACGGCTACGTTCTGGAATCGTGGCTCAGACATGAACGCAGCGCCGCAAGCGCATCGCTCGCGGCGACTCAATCTGCCCCCACCGCATGGCTGCTCACCTAGAATGGCTGATGTGGCGCAATCTGTTAGATTGCGCGAGTCCTGGCGCAATCTGTTAGATTGCGCTACATCGTTACGGCGTCTGAATTTCTGCCGCCGTTGGGCATTTCGCTCAATTGCGAGGTGCGGTATTGCGTCCTAACGTCCTACAACTGATTGGCAGCTTTCACCAGGGCGGCTCCGAGCGCCAGGCTGTGCAATTGACGCGCCTGCTCAAGACCGCCAACCGCTACGACGTCCATCTTGCCTGCATGGATCAATCAGGCGCGCTGCTTGACGAAGTCCGACAGATGGGACTCCGCGACATTCCCGAATATCGCCTCAACAGCTTTTATGATCGTAACGCGCTGGTGCAGGTGCGGCGATTCGCCCTCTACTTGCAGAAGCGCGGCATTGACATCGTTCAAACACACGATTTTTACACTAACATCTTCGGCATGGCCGCCGCCCGCCTGGCCGGCGTCCGCGTGCGCATCGCGGCGCGGCGCGAAACGACCGGGTGGCGCACGCCTGCGCAGAAGATCGTTGAGCGCCAGGCGTATCGCTTCGCGCACGCCATCGTCGCTAACTCTGAAGCCGTGCGCCGCCAGCTCATCAGCGAAGGCGTCGCCGGCCGCCGTGTCGTCACCCTGCATAACGGCATCGATCTCGACCGCCTGCGCGTCCCCGAAGATTTCAATCGCGCCGCGGCGCTGGCGTCATTCGGGCTGCCGACCGCGCCGGAATTGCGCTTTGTCACGGTGGTCGCCAATCTCCACCACGCCGTCAAAGATCATCCGACGTTCCTGCGCGCCGCCCGTCGCGTGCGTGAGGCGTGGCCTTCGGCGCGCTTCGTGATTGCCGGCGAAGGCGAATTGACCACTGCCATGCAAGCGATGGCCGCGCAACTCGGGATTGCCGACGAAACCTTTTTCATTGGCCGCGCCGGGCACATCGCCGAGTTGCTGGCCGCTTCCGATGTTTGCGTGCTTAGCTCGCAGGCCGAAGGCTTCTCGAATTCGATACTCGAATACATGGCCGCCGCGCGGCCTGTCGTCGTCACCGATGTCGGCGGCGCGCGCGAAGCCGTGAGGGATGGCGAGTCAGGCTACATCGTGCCCGCCGGGGCCGATGAAGCGATGGCGGCGCGCATCATCGCGCTGCTCAGTGATGATGAGCAGGCGCGAGCCATGGGCGAGCGTGGCCGCCGGATGGTTGAGCAAAAATTCTCGTGCGCCGCGCAGCTTTCGGCAACCGAAGCGCTCTACGACCGGCTGCTGGCGGCCAACGCGCGGCGGGTTGCGCGTCCGGCTGATCGCGTTCAGCGCGAGATCGCTTAGAGCGATTTGCAATCAGGTGTAGCGCAAGGCGGTTAGCTTGCGCAGCGCCTCGCGCAAGCTAACCGCCTTGCGCTACATAACCGAATGACCTCTGACGCGAACAACAAAGCAAGCAACGCCGGGCGGCGCATCCGCGTGCTCATCGCCGCGCCGTCGCTCGACATTTATGGCGGGCAGGCGTTGATGGCGGCACGGCTCATCGAGCAACTTCGCCAGGAGCCTGCACTTGATGTCGCCTTTCAGCCGCACAACCCGCGCCTGCCGCGCGGCCTCGCCTGGCTGCAACGCCTCAAGTACGTTCGCACGGTGGTGACGACGCTGGCTTATCTGTTGATGCTGATGGCGCGCGGCTGGCGTTATGACATCATTCACGTCTTCACGGCGTCATACTATTCGTACCTGCTGTCGGCGGTGCCTGTGCTGCTGGTCGGCAAGCTCTACGGCAAGAAGACCGTTCTCAACTATCGCAGCGGCGAAGCCGCGGACCATCTGACCCATTGGCGCAGCGCCGCAATCACCATGCGATGGGCCGACCGCATCGTCGTGCCGTCAGCTTATCTGGTTGATGTCTTGGCGCGCTTCGGACTGCCGGCCACGGTGGTCTTTAATACGATTGAGCTTGAACGCTTCGGCTTCCGCGAGCGCCGGCCCTTGCGCCCGCTGTTTGTCAGCGCGCGGCTGCTTGAGCCGCTCTACAACGTCAGTTGTACGCTGCGCGCCTTCGCGCTCGTTCAGCAGCGTTACCCCGAAGCGCAGTTGACCATCGCCGCCGACGGCAGCGAGCGCAACAAGCTCGAACAACTGGCCCGCGAGCTTAATCTGCGCCACACGCGATTCATCGGCAAGGTTGATTATCAGCAGATGCCTGACGTGCTCGACACCGCGGACATCTACCTGAACGCCAACGACCTCGACAACATGCCCAGCTCGCTCATCGAATGCATGGCGGCGGGCCTGTGCGTCGTCAGCACCAACGCCGGCGGCATCCCCTACATCATCACCCACGAAGAGACCGGCCTGCTGGTCGCCTGCAACGATCACGAAGCCATGGCGCGCCAGGCGATTCGCCTGCTCGAAGATCATTCGCTCGCCGCCGCCCTCGCTCACCGCGCCCGCCGCGAGTGCGAGAAGTATCAATGGTCGGCGGTCAGGTGCGATTGGCTGAATCTCTATCAGCAACTCGCCGGCGTAGACACCGCGACGCTCAGCCGCCGCGCCGACGCCGCGCAATCACTCTGAGGGCAACAGGCAACTGACATGGCAACGGCGCAAGCACTCACCCAACCGACAACTTCCCGCCGCCCGCTGCTCGCGGCGCTCAATTCCCGCCGTCTCGCCATCAGTATCGCGGCAGGCGTTGTTGTAATCTATGTCGCATTGACCTTCGGCACCTCGATCAGCCGGCGACCGTGGAGCGATGAAGGCTGGTTCGCGTCGCCAGGTTATAACCTGGCGACCACGGGCTCGATGGGCTCGCCCGTGCTCGATGGGACGAGTTGGCTGCCGGGCATCAATCAACACACTTACTGGGTGCTGCCGCTGCACCTGGTGACGCAGGCCGGCTGGTACAAGCTGTTCGGCTTCAGCCTGCTGTCGCTGCGGTTGCTGTCGGCATTCTTCGGACTGGTGGCGCTCGTCGCGTGGTTCGTCATCATGAAGCGGCTGGCGACGGATTACCGCGTCGCTTTACTGACCGCGGCGCTGCTGGCCGTGGATTACAGCTTCGTGATGGGCGCGTCATTCGGGCGCATGGACTTGATGTGCGCGGCGCTCGGATTCGCCGGATTGGCGGCTTACCTGTCGCTGCGCGAAAACCATTTCGCATGGGCGGTGCTGGCCGGCCACACGCTGGTCGCCGCCAGCGGCCTGACGCACTTCATGGGCATCCTGCATTTCGCCGGCCTCATCTTCCTGACGCTCTACTTTGATCGCCGGCGAATCAAGTGGCGTTATGTGGCGCTGGCCGCCGTGCCTTACGTGATCGGCGCGATGGGCTGGGGCCTCTACATTCTGCAAGACCCGACCGTATTCGCCGCACAGTTCAAAGCCAACGCGACGACCGCCGGCAGGCTGCAAGGCTTGCGCGCGCCGTGGCTGGGCTTCCTGCATGAATTCACCGAGCGTTATCGCGCCGCTTTCGGACTCGGCGATCAATCGCCGGGCCATTCAGCCATCGCCCGTGTGAAAGCGCTCATTCTGGTCGCCTACCTCGCCGGCATCGTCGGCGCGTTTGCGACGCGGCGGATTCGCCAGTCGCGCGGCTTGCGGGCGCTACTGCTGCTGACGACGATCTACTTCGTCATCATGGCGGTGCTTGATGGGCAGAAGCTCGCCTGGTACCTGGTTCACATCGTGCCGCTCTACACGGCGTTGCTGGCGACCTGGCTCGTGCACACCTGGGAGGCGGCGCGTGTGCCGCGCCTAGCCATCGCCGCAGCAGTCGCGGCGTTGCTGCTGCTGCAAGTCGGTGGCGTCGTCCAGCGCATGCGGGCGAACGAATACCGCGCCAGCTACGAGCCGGCCACCGATTATTTGAAGAGCCACATGCAGCCTTCGACCTTGATTATGGGAAGCGCCGAGCTGGGCTTTGCGCTCGGCTTCAACGAGCACCTGATTGACGATTCGTTTCTCGGCTACTACAGCGGCAAGCGCCCCGACTTCGTCGTCGTTGATGAAATCTACGCAGAGTCGTTTCAAGGCTCGCAGGTCGAACGGCCCGCCATCTACGCACACATTGACCGGCTGCTGACGACGCAGTACAAGCTGGTCTACGACCAATCGTTTTATCGCATCTACGCGCTTGCCGATGCCCCGCCGGCAGCGCGCGCCAGTCATTCAACCGGCAGATAGAGAAGGAACAGATGAGCGCAGAACCACACACGATCACGCAAATGGCGCGGGCAACCCACGCGCACACCGAAGAAGTGCGCAAAGGCGAGCGTTTCGAGTTCGGCAAGAACTGGAGCCGCTTTCTCGATCTCCTGGACGACAAGCGCATTGCCGACGCCGAAGCCTCGCTGAAGAAGATGCTCGAAGTCGAAACCTTGAGCGGCAAACGCTTCCTCGACATCGGCTCGGGCAGCGGCTTGTTCTCGCTGGCGGCGCGACGATTGGGCGCACGGGTTCACTCATTCGACTACGACCCGCAATCGGTCGCCTGCACGACCGAGTTGCGCCGGCGCTACTTCCCCGGCGACCCGCAATGGGCGATTGCCGAAGCCTCGGCGCTCGACGCCGATTACGTCGGCTCGCTGGGGGAATTCGACGTGGTCTATTCGTGGGGCGTGCTACATCACACCGGCGCGATGTGGCAGGCGCTCGACCATGCGCGGTTGCCGGTCGCCGTGGGCGGCAAGCTCTGGGTCGCGATCTATAACGACACCGGCAGCCAGACGGCGCGCTGGAAAAGGATCAAGAAGACGTACAACACCCTGCCGCGCTGGTTGCGCGTGCCCTTTACGATGATCGTCATGGCACCGCTCGAAGCCAAGGCGGCGCTCTCGGCGCTCGTCGGCGGGCGGCTGTTTGAATGGCTCAGGACGTGGCGCGGCAGAGGCATCGCGCGCGGCATGAGCCGCTGGCGCGACATCGTTGATTGGGTCGGCGGCTACCCATACGAGGCCGCCGCGCCCGAAGAAATTTTCGAGTTTTACAAAGCGCGCGGCTTTCGACTAACGAAGTTGAAATGCGGCGGCGTCGGCCTGGGCTGCAACGAATTCGTGTTTGAAAAGACCCAATAGAAAAGCAACCACAGATGAGCCGCCGACCGATGGTCGGAAGGCGACGCGGCGACACGGGTAAAGATGAGCGGTTCGTTTCCGTCTTTCCCTCGCCGCGTCGCTCGGCGCCGCCGCCGTCTGTTCATGGGTGGTTTCTTTCTTCCTTGCCTGCGCCGTCGCCGCGGTGCGCGTAATAGCCCGGCCTGGTGATGATGGCGACGCCCTTCTCGCGCCTGCCCTCCGAGGATTTTGGAAACCTGCCGCCAATTGTCATTTCTCTTCGTTGAATGCATCAAGCATTTTAGGGCAGCGGTGTCGGCGCGGGTGATGAAGGCAGAGGGATGCAGATCGGTATTGCACAACTGAAAAAGCTGCGCGGCAGGAGCCTGCGCGAGTTTGGCGTGCGTGGCCGGCAAGAGCTGGCCAAGGCGAGCGAGCGATTGCTCGGCACGCGCGAGTTGAGCGAATCCGCATTGCGCCGCGAAATCACTGCCGCCTCGCGCAATGGCACTGCCACCGGCAGCGCCGCGCGCTTGCTTGAAGGCCGGCGCAGAGGCGCGCATACCGCCGCATTTTTGCCGGCGCTTCAGCACCGCGCCGCAATTACCGAGTTGATGGCCGAATGCTTCGCGGCTGAACGCGCCGCCATCATTGAACGCGCCGAACGGGCGCGGCGCGGGCGCTTCGACCTGCTCGGCCTCAAAGACCTGAGCTTCGGCTCGCCGATTGACTGGCACCTCGAACCGCGTGCGGGCAAACGCGCGCCGCTCGACCACTGGAGCCGCATCGCTTATTTAGACCCTGAGCTTGCTGGCGACAAGAAGATCACCTGGGAGCTGAATCGCTGCGCCCACTTCGTCGCCTTCGGGCAGGCGTACTGGATGACCGGCGACGAGCGCTTTGCCCAGGCTTTCGTCGAGCAGGCGGCTGCATGGATGGACGCGAACCCCACGGGGCGCGGCATCAACTGGGCGAGCAGTCTGGAATTGAGCTTTCGCGCGATTGCCTGGCTATGGGCGCTACATCTGCTGATTGATTCGCCGGCGCTCGACGCGGCATTCGTGGCGCGCTTGCTGAAATGCCTGATCGCCCACGGGCGGCACATCGAAAAATATCTCTCGACCTATTTCAGCCCAAACACGCACCTGACCGGCGAAGCGCTCGGCTTGTTCTACCTCGGCTCAGCCTTGCCGGAATTGCGCCGTGCCGCCGGCTGGCGCGCCGCCGGCCTGCGGATTCTCGTCGAACAACTGCCGATCCACATTCGCCAGGATGGCGTCTATTTCGAGCAGACGACTTATTATCACCGCTACACCGTAGACTTTTACCTGCACCTGATGGTGCTGGCCGGCGCGATGAATCTGACACTGCCGGTTGAAGTCGAAGCGCGGCTGACGAAGGCGCTAGATGTTCTGATGTGGACGACGCGCCCCGATGGCCGCGCGTCGTTGATGGGTGATGACGATGGCGGCAGGCTGATGCAACTGGGCGCGCGACCGGCGGACGATTTCCGCGACACGCTGGCGACCGGCGCGGTGTTGATGAATCGCGGCGACTGGAAACAGGTTGCCGGAAAGTCGGCGGCGGAAACGCTCTGGCTGCTCGGCCCCGAAGCCCTGGCGCGATTCGACGCGATACCGGCGCAGCCGCCCGCCTGCGACGCGCAAGCCTTTTCAGAGAGCGGCTACTTCGTGATGCGTGATGGCTGGACGGAAGCGGCGGCCTACGCGGTGATCGATTGCGGCCCGCACGGCGTACAGTCGTGCGGCCACGCGCACGCCGATCAACTGGCGCTCGAGTTTGCTGCCTGCGGCACGTCGTGGCTGGTTGACTCCGGCACGTTCACTTACACGGGCGATGCGGGAATGCGCGATTGGTTCCGCTCGACCGAGGCGCACAATACGGTCACGGTTGACGGCGAGCAGCAATCTGTTTCCGCGGGGCCGTTCGCATGGGCGCAGGTCGCCGAGCCTCTGGCGCGTGAGTTCTTCGATGGTCGTGGCTTCGTTTATTTTGATGGCGCGCACAACGGCTACGAGCGTTTGCCCGACCCGGTCACACATCGTCGCGCTGTGCTGCTGGTCAAAGCGAGCGATGCCGAATGGCCTTCATACTTGATCGTGCGCGACCGCTTTACGGCGCGGGCGGCGCACCGTTACGCGGCGCGCTATCACTTCGCCGCCGGCTGCGAAGCCGCCGCGCAAGCCAGTCTCATCAACGCAACGTCACCTCAAGGCCGGCTCTTGATAAAAGCTTTCAGCACGTCGCCGCTCGCCTCGCGCATTGAAAGCGGCTGGGTGTCGCGCACTTACGCCGAGCGCCAGGCGGCTCCGGTTGCCGTGATCGAAACCGAAGGCGCGGGCCGGCAAGAGCTACTTACCTTCATTATTCCTGGGAGCGCGGGCGGGCGGCCCGCCGTCTCTCAAACCGCATCCATTCAGGCGGGCGAGCCGCCCGCGCTCCCAGGCCAGGCTTATCGGCTCACTGATAGCGACACGCTCGATGTCGTCATCACCGGCGATGGCGCAAGCGAACCGCTCACGGCGCAAGCCGAGATAGCCGTGGCGCGATTCGTCAATCAGCGATTCATTCGCGCCTGCCTCGCGCGGGGCAGGCGAATCGAGATCGCCAACCGCCTGGCGCTGCATTCAGCCTCACTGATTGGCTTCGCGGAAATTAACCAAACAGATGGCGCGCTTGAAATTACTATTCACGACGCAAGCGGTTTTGAATTATCATTTAGCCAGCCTCCTCCAAGCGTCGTGATTAACGGCGCGCGCTTCATCGTTTCATCTGAATGCGCAAACGTCGCTTTTGCTCTCGAAGAATCAGGCTGGGTGTTGACCGACAGGGCTTGAGCATCTATGTGCGGAATCTGCGGCATAGCCATCCCCGACCACTCGCGGCGTCGCGTTGACGGCGCGGCGGTCGCACGCATGCGCGACACCCTCGTGCATCGCGGTCCCGACGATGCCGGGCTGCTGGTTGATTCGCAAGTCGCGCTCGGCCATCGCCGGCTATCCATCGTTGACCTCGCGGGCGGCCACCAGCCGATGTTCAACGAAGACGACACAATCGCCATCGTCTACAACGGCGAAGTCTACAACCACGGCGACTATCGCGCCGATCTCGAAGCGCGCGGCCACCGCTACCGCTCGCACTGCGACACGGAAACGATCCTTCACCTCTACGAAGAGCACGGACGCCGCGCGGTTGAATACCTGCGCGGCATGTTCGCCTTCGCCATCTGGGACCGCTCCGCCCGCCGCTTACTGCTGGCCCGTGACCGCCTCGGCATCAAACCGCTTTATTACACGCTCGACGCGGACGGCACATTGCACTTCGCCTCTGAGATCAAGGCGCTGCTTGAGGCCGGCGCGATCAAGCCCGAATTGAATTACGCGGCGCTTGCGGATTATGCCGCCAACCGCGCCACCACCGGCGAAGCGACGCTGTTTCGCGGCGTCAAGCGCTTGCTGCCCGGCCACACTCTTGAGTGGCAAAACGGCAGCGTCGAGATCAATCGCTATTGGGATGTCAGCTTCAGCAAGGCGGACGACCAACTGAGCGACGCCGATTACGTCGCGCGCTTCGACGAGCTATTCCGCGAAGCGGTCAAACTGCGGCTGATGAGCGATGTGCCGCTGGGGATGTTCCTGTCGGGCGGCATCGATTCGTCGGCCATCGCGGCGGTGATGAGCCAGATGGTCAGTGAGCCGATCAAGACCTTCTCGGTCGCCTTTGCCGAGCGCGAAGCCAACGAGCTGGAATATGCCCGCATCGTGGCGCGTGCTTACAAGACCGATCATCACGAGATCATCGTCAGCCCGGAGGAATTCTTCGCGGCGCTGCCGCGGATGGTCTATCAGGAAGACGAGCCGATTGCCCACCCGTCGAGCGTGCCGCTTTACTTCGTCTCGGAGCTGGCGAGCCGGCATGTGAAAGTCGTGCTGACCGGCGAAGGCTCGGACGAATTGCTGGCCGGTTATGACAAGTATCGCAAGACGGTTTATAACCTGGCGCTCGGACGCCGCTATCATCAATTCGCCCCGGCATGGGTGAAGAGCGCCGTCGCGCAAACGATTCAAGGCTGGCCGGGCAGCTCGCGCTTGCGGCAGAAGCTGACGCGCACGTTTTTCTGTCTAGAGCCTGAGCTACAGCACATCTACTTCGACAACTTCGCGGTCTTTACGCGCGCCATGCAGCAACCGCTATTTACGCCTCAGGCCCGCGAGCAGATGCGCGAAGGCGGCCCGTACGACGCGTCGCTTGCGCACATCGGCACGTCGGACGCTGCGACGCTGCTCGACCAGTTGCTGGCCGCCGACCTGAAGACTTACCTGCACGAGCTGTTGATGAAGCAGGATCAGATGAGCATGGCGGCTTCGATTGAGAGCCGTGTGCCGTTCCTCGATCACAAGCTGGTCGAGTTCGCCTGCCGGCTGCCCGAACGCATGAAGCTGCGCGGCATCGAAACCAAGCACATCCTGCGGCAGGCGATGAAGAATGTTTTGCCGCGCGAGATTTTGACGCGCCGCAAGATGGGCTTTCCGGTGCCGTTGGGCGCGTGGCTGCGCGGCCCGTATCGCCACATCATCGATGAGTATGTCTTGAGCGAGCGGGCGACGGCGCGCGGCGTCTTCGACCCGCAGTACGCGCGCGAGCTGGCCGCTCGTCATCAGGCGGGCGAAAACCATGCGGAAAGATTATGGGCGCTGGTGAATTTTGAAATCTGGCAGCGCCGTTTCTTCGATGGCGAAGCGACGACAGACAACCACCAACCTAGGCCTACGTGTCTGGCAGCGGTCGGCGGTCAACCGTCGTCGGCTGGTGTAATCAGACGATGAGAATTCTCTGGGTCAAAGCCGGCAAGCTGCTGCCCGTAGACACGGGCGGCAAGATTCGCTCGTTCAACATCCTGCGCGAGCTGGCGGCAAACCATGCGGTGACGCTGCTGACTTACTACGGCGGTGCGCGTGATGAAGATTACGAGCAGAACCTTCAAGTCCGCTTCCCCGGCGCCGTGACGATTCACACCGCCGCGCCCGACGCCACGGCCTTCGAGCGCGCGGTGGATTACCTGCGCCGCCTGCCCCGCAGCGCGCCCTACGCGGTGACGAAGTTTCATGCGCCCGCCGTCGAGCAGTGGTTAAGCCAGCGCCTCGGCGAGCGGCGCTTTGATGTCGCGGTCTGCGATTTCCTGTCGGCGACCCTGAATTTTCCTGAGCGCCTCGACACGCCGACGCTGCTCTTTCAGCACAACGTCGAATCGTTGCTGTGGCGGCGGCAGGCGGCACACGAGCCGAATTGGATTCAGCGGCTGGCCTTCAAGGTCGAAGCGGCGAAGATGGCGCGCTACGAGCGGGGCGCGGTCAACCGCTTTCATCACGTCATCGCCGTATCCGATCAAGACCGCGAGCAGATGGCCGGGATGACCGCCGCCGAGCGTATCAGCGTCGTGCCGACCGGCGTTGATCTCAAGCAGTTCGCCGCGCCGCCCGGCCATCGCGCGACCCGCCCGGTCATCGTCTTCGTCGGCTCGATGGACTGGGAGGCGAACATTGATGGCGTTGATTTCTTCTGCCGCGATGTCTGGCCGCAGGTCAAGCGAGCCGTGCCCGACGCGACATTGCGTCTGGTCGGTCGCAACCCACACGCGCGAGTGGCGCGCTGGGCCGACGACTCGATTGAGGTCACAGGCACCGTGCCGTCTGTCGTCGAGCATTACAAAGAGGCGATGATCAACATCGTGCCGCTACGCATCGGCGGCGGCACCCGCTTGAAAATTTACGAAGCGATGGCCATGGGCAAAGCGACGGTTTCGACAACGATAGGCGCTGAAGGGCTGGACGTTGAAGACGGGCGCGACATTCGGCTGGCCGACGACGCCGCGAGCTTTGCCGGGGCGATCATCGAGCTGGTCCGCGATGACGCGCTGCGGCAGCGCATTGAAGCGGCAGCGGCGCGCAAAGCGGCGCAGTACGACTGGTCGGTCATCGCCGGGCGCTTTGCCGAGATTCTGGCGCGTGTGGCAAGGGCTACAAAGAGCGAAGCGGTCGAGCCGGCGGCGCGCACCTCGGCGGCGGCGATTTGATACGTAAAGTCATCATTGATTAGTCGGGGGCATGAAATGAAGTTGAGCGTTTTTGGATTGGGTTACGTCGGCTGCGTTTCGGCGGCCTGCTTTGCGAAGGCCGGCCACGAAGTCGTCGGCGTTGATGTCAACCAGGTCAAGGTGGACATCATCAACGGCGGGCGCAGCCCGATTGTCGAGCCGGGCATTGAAGAGCTGATCCGCGAAGCGGTCGGCGCGGGCCGCTTGCGCGCCACCACCGACGCCGCCGAAGCGGTGGCCGGCGCTGACGTTTCGCTCGTCTGCATCGGCACGCCGAGCAACCCGAACGGCAGCTTGAACCTGGCTTACATCAAGCGCGCCTGCCAGCAGATCGGCGAAGCAATTGCCGCGCGGACGCGCTTTCACATCGTCGTGATGCGCAGCACGATGCTGCCGGGGACGATTGAGCAGACGGTCATCCCGACGCTCGAAGTCTATTCCGGCAAGCGCGCGGGCCGTGACTTCGGCGTCGCCATCAACCCCGAGTTTTTGCGCGAAGGCACCTCGCTTGCCGACTTCAACAACCCGCCTTTCACGCTGATCGGCGCTGACGACGAAGACACCGCCGGCTTGCTCTCGCGCCTCTACGCCGGCATCGATGCGCCGCTGCTGACGGTGCGCGTCAAAGAGGCCGAGATGGTGAAGTACGCCTGCAACACCTTTCACGCGCTGAAGGTGACCTTTGCCAACGAGATCGGCAACGTCTGCAAGGCGATGAACGTTGACAGCCACAAGGTGATGGAAGTCTTTTGCAAAGACACCAAGCTCAACCTCTCGCCTTATTATCTGAAGCCCGGCTTTGCCTTCGGCGGCTCGTGCCTGCCGAAAGATTTGCGGGCGATTACTTACAAAGCCAAAGAGCTGGACGTTGACGTGCCGGTGTTGAGCGCCATCCTCGCAAGCAATCGCCGCCAGGTCGAGCGCGTTGTCGAAGCGGTGCTTGAAACCGGGCGCAAGCGCGTCGCCGTGCTTGGCTTGAGCTTCAAGTCGGGCACCGACGACCTGCGCGAAAGCCCGATGGTGGCGTTGATCGAAACCCTGATCGGCAAGGGCATGAAGCTGGCGATCTATGACCGCGACGTTGAGCTGGCGCGGCTGTTCGGCGCCAACAAGGAATATATCGAGCGCGAGATTCCGCATATCTCGTCGCTGATGTGCGCCGACCTGAATCAAGTGATCGAGCAGGCCGAAGTCGTCATCGTCGGCAAAAAAGAAGAAGAGTTTCGCGCCCTGGCCGAGCGCATGAATGACGGGCGCATCGTCATCGATCTGGTGCGGCTGTTCGACGCGCAAGACAACCGCCGGCAATATCAGGGCATCTGCTGGTGAAGCGATAAGCGATGAGCAACTTGACGAGTCAATTTAAGAAGCGCGGGACGACGACTGGACACGCCGTAGTGCCCACGGCTGCCGAGCAAGCGCAGGCCGTGTTGTCGAAGCGGTTCAAGGCGCTGCAACTGACGCAGATGGATGCGCGCACCTTGCGCTTTACGGCGCAGGGGCGCAGCGCCGATGTGTGCGTCCAGCTCGAAGTCTTGCAGCCATCGCTTGCCGCTGATGCGCGGCAGCGCGAGCTGTTTTATCTTGAAGCCTTCGCGGCGGCAAAACTGACGCACTTCAACATCGCGCGCACCAGCAAGCCGCAGGAGACCGAGGGCCTGCACTTTTGCGTGATCGAATATAAGCCCGAAATGTGCCGCTTGCGCGACCGGCTCAGCCGCAACGGCTGGCTGGAAGTCGAGGCCGCCTGCGACATTGCCGACCAGGTTGCGAGCGCGCTCGATTGCGCGCACTCTTCAGGCGTGCTGCATCTGCAACTCTCGCCCGACTGCATCTGGGTCGAGCCGAACGGCTGGACGACCGTCGCCGGCTTCGGTATCGAGCGCGCGCCGCAACTGGCGTGGGCGCACCGCGAGCGGGCGCGCCGCCTCGCCGCGTCCTATACCAGCGTTGAGCAGGCGAGCAGCGCGGCGTGCGACGAGCGCAGCGACCTCTATTCGCTCGGCGCGATTCTTTACGAGATGCTGACCGACCGCGTGCCATTCGATTCCGACGACGCCGAGTATGTGCGCGAGCGGCAGTTGCAGTTTACACCGGCGCCGCCGCACCTGATCTCGCCGGAATTGCCAGAAGCCATTTCAGTCGTCATTATGAAGTTGCTCGAAAAAGAAAAAGAGAATCGTTTCGCGAGCGCCGCCGAATTCCAGGTGGCGCTCGACGAGGCGCGGCAAGCGATGAAAGGATGAGCGATGTATCTTGAGTATTATGGGCTGAAAGAATGTCCCTTCAGCCTGACGCCGGACCCGCGATATATCTTCAAGACGGAGAGCCACCTTGAGGTGCTGGCGACCGTCAAGTACGGCGTTGATCAGAACAAAGGCTTGATCGTCGTCAGCGGCGAAGTCGGCTGCGGCAAGACGACCATTCTGCGCGCCGCGCTCTCGACCTTTGGCGACGAGGTGCTGGCTATCTACATCTTCAACCCGTTTCTAACCGCCGCCGAGTTCTTCGAGCAACTGACCGGCGAGATGGACTTGCGCTTGCCGCGCACAGTGACCAAGCCGGAGATGCTCTCAGCGATGGGGCGCATGCTTGCCGAGCGCCATGCCGCCGGCCTGCGCACGGTGCTGATCGTTGACGAGGCGCACGGACTGCCGACGGCGCTGCTCGAAGAGATTCGCCTGTTGATGAACTTCGAGACCAACAGCGAAAAGCTCTTGCAGGTGGTCTTGTGCGGGCAGCCGGAACTGGCCGAGACCTTGAACCGCCCGCAACTGCGCCAGCTCAAGCAGCGCGTCTCGCTGCGCTGCGGGATCAAGCCGTTGAGCATTTTCGAGATCAGCAAGTACATCCGCTTTCGCTTGAAACAGGCGGGCGCGACCAACGTCGGCTTGTTCGACAACGCCGCCGTCAAGCTGATCGGCCAGGTCTCGCAGGGCATCCCGCGCATCATTAATAATATTTGCGACAACGCGCTGCTTTATGGCTACGCCGCAACCAGCGAAGTGATCACGCGCGAGATCGTCGAAGAAGTCGTCCGCGCCCTCGACCTGATGCCGCACGGTGCCAGCGAGAATAACGTTGTGGACTTCGGCAACGAATTCAGCTCCGGTCGTTGAGCGCCCGGCGCGCGCCGCCGCCTCCGATTCGCCTTTCCGCATCAGCAGATTTTTTTCCTGGCCGCTGAAACCTTTTCGCCCTCCCGCCCACTAACTGAGCGTTACGCAGAAAATAATTCTTGAGAAGGAGAAGGCAAATCATGAAGCGAGCATATTCACGCCTGATCGCCGTTTGCGCGGTTCTGTTAATGACGGCAATGGCGGGCGCAGCACAGGATTTCAGCAAGAAATACGAGCTTGGGGCCGGCGGCCACATTAACATCCACAGCGTTTCCGGCGACGTGACGATCACCGGCTACAACGGCAGCACGGTCGTGGTCACGGCGGTCAAAAAGGGCCGCGACCGCGACCGCGTCGAAGTCGAAGACATGAGCGGCGGCGACCGCATCGATCTGCGCTCGCGCTATCCTGAGCGTTGCAACTGCGACGCCAGCATCAACTTCACCGTGCAGGTGCCGCGCGGCGTGAAATACAGCTTCGACAAGATTAGCTCGGCGAGCGGCGACATTAAGATTAGCGGTGTCACCGGTGACATCAATGGGCATTCGGCGAGCGGCGACGTAACCATTGAAGAGGTCGAAGGCAGCATCAGCGCGTCATCCGCCAGCGGCGACGTGCGCGTTAACCGGGCCGTCGGCACGGTCAATGCCCGCAGCGCCAGCGGCGACGTCGAAGTCGATCTGGCCGGCATCAATGGTGCGGGCAGCATGGAATTCACTTCGGCGAGCGGCAATGTGCGCGTCAAAGCGCCCGCCGATCTGGACGCCGAGGTTGAAATGTCTTGCACGAGCGGCGACCTGAAGACCGACTTTGCCTTATCCGTCAACGAGCCCGAGCATGGCTCGCGGCGTTCGGCGCATGGCCGCCTGGGCAGCGGCGCGCGCTACTTAAAGATTCGCTCATCTTCGGGCAGCGTCAGCCTGACGCGCAATTAGACCCGAATAAACCGCAGAGGACGCAAAGGGGCGCAGAGGTCGGATCAAACCTCTGCGCCCCTTTGCGTCCTCTGCGGTAAATCCTTGCGGGCGATTTTCAATCTCTCATCTTTCGGTTTACGATTAATCCTGTTATGAGCAAGGCCGATTACCCGGTGACGCCGGCCGTGCGCATGTTGCGCGACCGCCAGGCGAGCTTCGAGCCGCACCTCTACGAATATCAAGAGCACGGCGGCACGGCGCGCTCTGCCGCAGAGCTTGGCGTTGACGAGCACGCCGTCGTCAAAACCCTGGTGATGGAAAACGACCGGCGCGAGCCGCTGATCATCTTGATGCACGGCGACCGCGAAGTCTCGACGAAAGAGCTGGCGCGCGCCATCGGCGCGAGGTCTGTGGCGCCGTGCAAGCCCGACGCGGCGCAGAAACACACAGGCTATCTGGTCGGCGGCACCAGCCCCTTCGGCACGCGCAAAAGTATGCCGGTCTATGTCGAGCGCACGATCTTTGATCTGCCGAAGATCTACATCAATGGCGGCAAGCGCGGCTTTCTGGTATCGCTCGACCCGCAGGCGCTCAAATCGCTGCTGCCGGTTCACGAAGTCGCCGTCGCCATTCCCTCACGCTGAAATGACAGGCCAACTGAGCAAAGGAATAGCAACAAGCAATGAATGAATACGCAGACAGAGACGGACCGCCCGAGCTGAATGAAGCCCTGGTTGACCCCGACCCGATCCGGCAATTCGCCCTCTGGTTCACTGACGCCAGCCTCACGGGCATCAAGCTGCCAAATGCTATGACCCTGGCGACGGCGACCGCCGACGGCAGCCCCTCGGCGCGCGTCGTCTTGTTGAAAGAGTTTGACGCCGACGGCTTCGTCTTTTACACGAACTACGAAAGCCAGAAGGGCCGTGAGCTTGAGGCCAACCCGCGCGCCGCGCTCTGCTTCTACTGGCCGGAGCTTGACCGGCAGGTGCGCATTTCAGGGAGTGTGACCAAGACCACACGCGAAGAGTCCGAAGCGTACTTCCACACGCGGCCCGTAGACAGCCAGCTCGGCGCGTGGGCTTCAAAACAAAGCGCGGTGATTGCCAGCCGCGAGGTGCTGGAAGAAAGGATGCGCCAGCTGGTGCGGGAATACGAAGGCGGCGAGGTGCCGTTGCCGCCCTACTGGGGCGGCTACCGGCTGGCACCCCGGGTGATCGAATTCTGGCAGAATCGCCTGAGCCGATTGCACGACCGCTTGCGCTACACCCGGCAGGCGGGCGGCGGCTGGCTCATCGAGCGGCTTTCCCCCTAGCGGAAGGCAAAAGTAAAAAGTAAAAAGGCAAAAGTAGTGCGGAGCCGGATTAAAAGATAGGATTGTCTACCTATTCACTCCCCTGCCCAACTTTTACCTTTTACCTTTTTACTTTTTACTTTTTACTTCAAGTGAAGCCTGGCCGGGGGCCTTCAAACTTCACGGCGGCGCGGTAGGAAGGGCCGTCCTCGACCCGCAAGACTTCTGCCACATACTTCATCCAGTTGTCTTTCTTGAATGGCAGCTTGATGTAGACATCGAGCCGCATGCCTTTGCGGACCGGCTCGGCGAGGTCAACTAGTGCGCCGCCGGAGCTGATGTTGAGTACGCGTCCCTCGCCGCTGATTGCGCGTCTGCCGTCTCCGCCTTCGATCTTGATCGGCCAGTCCACAGCGAATCGCTTTCCTGTTCTTCGTTCAGTCAATGGCCGTCCTCCAGTCTGAATCTGCCGGGCGTTTACGCTGCGGGGCACACAGCGGGCCGGCTCGCCTGCTTCTGCTCATTTTACTTACCAAAATTAATAGTGCGAATCCATCAGGGGTTCCTTGTTGAAGGAATCAAGCGGCTGCGCCGCAAGGCAAAAGGCAAAAGGCAAAAGGCAAAAGTGGCGGAGCCGGAATAATAGATAGCCTGAGGCTATTTATTTAATCCCCTGCCGACCTTTTGCCTTTTGCCTTTTGCCTTAAAAAAAAAGGGGGCCGAGCGGCCCCCAGAGTTACTTAGGAGAAAAGTCATTGGCCTCAGAAAATAAATTTGAGCGCCAACTGCACATTGCGTCGTCCATTGCGGAAGCCTTCGACCAGCGTGCTCGACGAGATTTCCGTTGACGCGCCATTCAAGAACATGTTCGGGTGGTTGAAGAGGTTGTAGAACTCGCTGCGGAACTGTAGCGTCTTGCCTTCCGTGATGCGGAAGTTCTTGTACAGCCCGGCGTCGAGATTCCAAATCCCCGGCCCCTGGAAGGTGTTGCGACCGAGCATGCTCGGCAGGAAGTTCCAGTCGGTAATCCCAAGCTCCGGCACCGTCGGGTCAATCGGCACCTGCTGGCTCAGATCGATCAGCACGAAGCTGTTGGGTGCCCCCGACGGGTTCTGCGCAGGGTTGCCCGGCACACTCCTCGGCAGCGCCGTTGTCGGCGACAGGCGCGGGCAGACTTCGGCGGCGTTCAGGCAATCGAAGATCGTGAATGGCGTGCCGGTGCGCGCTGTAAAGATCCCCGTGAGCGTCCAGCCGCCGAACGCCTGATTCATCAGGCCCGAGCCGAAGGGCCGGTTGCCGCCGATTGACCAGTTGGCGCTCGCCACAAAGCGGTGGCGCACGTCGAAGCTGGCCAGGCCATAATCGAGGTTCGGGTTGTACGGGTCGAGCAGCCCGAGGTTGAAGTCGTTGATCGATTCCGAGAAGGTCGAGCTCAGGTTGTCGAGCGCCTTCGAGTAGGTGTAACGCGCCGTGAACTGCAAGCCGTAGTTGTGCAGGTTGCTGCTGTTGAGTTCCAGAATCAGCGCATTGTAGTTCGAGCGGCCGCGGTTGCTGCGCGTGTTCAGCGGATAGTAGTTCTTGTTGAGCAGCACCAGCGGGTTGTCCGCCGTCAGCGCCGCATCGCCGAGGAAGCGGAAGCCGTAGCCGATGCGGTTGTCATTCGACAGGTCATAGAGGTGGCGGCCCGCCGAGCCGGAATACTCGACCGAGGCGACCAGTTGCGGCATGACTTCGCGCTCGAAGGCCAGGCTCCAGAAGTGCGCGTAGGCGTTCACGATGTTCTCGTCAACGTGGCGGACGTTGATCTGACCGGGCAGCGGGACGGTGCCGCCGCCGCCGAGCAGGCCAAAGTTCGTCGCCGGCACGGGGATCGTCGGGAAGCCGGGCGTGCCGGGGCTGATCGTCAGCACCGCGTAAGCTGGCGGGTTCTGGATGACGTTGAACGTGACGTTACCGAAATTACGCTCGTACGACATGCCGTAGCCGCCGCGCAGGCTGGTCTTGCCGTCGCCAAAGATGTCCCACGCAAAGCCGAGGCGCGGCGCAAAGTTATTCTTATCCGGACGCCACAGCGCGCCGACCGGTGAGTCAATGGCGCGCTGCACCGTGCCATTGATGATCTGCTCTTGCGGCGTGCTGCCCGATCCGAGGTAGAAGTTCGAGTCGAGCTCGCGCCGCGCGTTGTGCTGCACGCCGTAGTATTCGTAGCGCATCCCGAGGTTGACCGTCAGGTTCTGGCGCAAGCGCCAGGAGTCGTTGCCATAGGCCGCCCACTCGTGATAGCGATTGCTGCGGCTGAAGCTGGGGGCAGAGAGCGGCAGGGTGACCGGCGCGCCCGGCTTCGTCTGTCCTTGCGGATCGATGGCGACTTGCAGGCGGGCGAGGTTGCCGTTGATGAAGTTGTTGAAGCCGGTCGTCGTGTTCGTCGTCCCGAAGCCGGCGACGGCATTCTGGAACGCGCCGAAGGTGCGGTTGTCGCGAATGTGTATGTAGACGCCGCCGAAGCGCAACTGGTGATTGCCGCGCGTCCAGTTCAAGTCTTCATACGTCTGCAAAAAGTTCTGCGGGCCGCCCGAAGGGATGGCGTTGCCCGGCGTGAACGGCAGGTATCCCGGCAGCGCCACCGCCGAGCCTTGCAGCGTCAGCACCACGTTGGTGCGGAAGAAGTAGGTCGGCACCGGCGGCTGGTTGGGATTGAGCGGTTGCTGCTGGTTCAAGCGGTTGAAGACCAGCTTGCTCTGCGACACCAGCTTCGGCGAGAAGAGGTGCGTCAGGTTGAGCAGGAAGTTGTTATTGAAGTTGGTGATCGGCGTGTCGAAACCGGCGTACGGGCTGAAGCCGTTGGTGCCGGTAAAGAAGTCCTGGCTTTGCAGCGCATAACGGCCATAAAGCTGCGTGTTCTGGCTGTGGGTATAGTCTATGCGCGCCACCGTCTCGTAAGAATTCTGTGGCAAGCCGCCGCCGACATCGCCCGGCACCACGAAGCGCGCTTCGCGGAAAGCCGGCAGGTTGCTCGGCAGGTTCGAGAACGCCCCCGCGCCGATGTTCAGGTCGCTGATGGCTTGGCCGACCGTCACCGTACGGCCCAGCGACAGGTCGGGGCGCAGCGGGTTGGCCGCGAAGACGGCCTGCGTGCGCCCGTTCGATGCGGCGATCAATTCCGGCGTCGGCACGAAGATCGTCTGCGTCGCGCCGCTGCGGACGCGGCTCCATTCCGTGCTGTTGAAGAAGAAGAGTTTGTCTTTGATGACGCGCCCGCCGACCGAATAGCCGAACTGGTTGCGCGTGAAGACATCCTTATCCAGACCGCGGGCGTTGTTGTCGAAGCTGTTCGAGGCCAGCGCCGAGACGCGGTTGAACTCGAAGATCGTGCCGTGAAAATCGTTGGTGCCGGCCTTGGTCGTGACGTTGACGATGCCGCCCGCGGCGCGCCCGTATTCGGCAGAGAAGTTGCTCGTAATGATGCGAAACTCCTGCACCGCGTCGAGCGGCACGCTCTGGCCGACAAGCGTGTCAAAGCTGTTCACGTTCTCGCCGCCGTCGAGCAGGATGCTGGTGCTCGACGAGCGCTGGCCATTGATGTTGAAGCCGGTGCCGCGCAGGTTGGTCAGGTTGGCCTGGTCGCCGTCCGAGACATTGCCGGAAAGGTTCACCAGGTCATAGGGGTTGCGCGTGATCGTCGGCAGCTCGCGCACCTGCGCCGTCGAAACGACGGTCGACAGCTCTTGCGTCTGAGTGTTGACTTCGACGCCGCCTTCGCCGGCGATGACGTTGACGACTTCGCCGCTGCCGGCGACCGTCATATGAACTTCAATCGAGAGTTTGGCGCCGACGGTCACCTGGGCGCGCTGCGTGAAGTTGGCGAACCCCTGCGAGGTGACGACAATCTCGTAAAGACCGGATTGCAGATTGGTGATGGTTGCGGTGCCTTCGTCGCCGGTGGTGACGGCGGGAACCGCGGTGCCTTTTTCGACTGAGCGGACCGTGACGCTAGCGCCGGAGACAGAGGCCCCCTGCGGGTCAGTGACTTTGACGGTGACCTGCCCGGTCTCAGTCTGCGCAAGCCCCACCAGGGCGCTTTGCGCAAAGAGCGCCAGCGTCATGGCGAAGACGACAAGTCCGCGCCACGTCCGGCGATTCTGCTTCCTGTATTGTTGGCTACTACTCATTGTGCCTCCTGAATTGAGCGGTTCAAACGGCTCTCGCCATCGTCTGGCGGCAACGGGCCGCGAGCGACGGGCTGGTTTTTGAGCAACACGTTCGGCTGAAGCACCATCGAGTCTATGGGCAAGCGCGCCAGCGGTGAACAAGTTTGGGACGAGCGCCGCGATTCGTGTGATCAGATGGCCTGAACGGATGACGAGTTTCATCACTTCCCCACGCTCAAGCGGGCGGCCAGCCGCGCGTGAATCTGTTCCCATGCGGCGTCATCGCGCCACAGTACGCCATCCAGCACCCGCGTCGTCTTGCGCGTCGCCGGGTCATAAACAAACATGCCGCGCGAGGTGATGGTGAAGATCGGCACCTTGAACTTATCGGCGGTCATAAGGTCGCCGTCTTCGGGTTGCGCCGAGCTGCCATTGGGATGGGTGTGGACGATGGCGATGGTTCCCGGCCGCCAGGTGAAGGTGAAACTCTTGAACTCGTTCGTCGGATTCGGCATGTAGGCGCTATAGCTGCCATCGTCTGAGCGGACGATGACGACGACGCTTTCGCATGGCAGCGTGCCGCTGGCGACGCGCTGCCATGCTTCGCGGAATTTGCCGATGATCGGCCGGTCAAAGGTCGAGAGAATGAAATCGACGCCGGACAGATGAGGGGCCGGGCGATTGACGCGCTCGGCATCCGTATGAGCCGCAGGCAGGCGCATCCAGATGGGCGGCAGGGCGAAGAGGGGGAAGGCGTGGGCCAGTGCCGGAGCAAAGCACAGGGCGAACCAGGCGAGGCGCGTGACTCGTTTCATAACGACTCCAACCGGAGAAGCTGGCGGTCGACGCCTGCCGCCTCACAAGCGCCGTCCGATACGTTCGCAGTTTAAGAGTCACACGCGGATCGCCGTAACAACTTTGGGATGACACGGAACGAATGAGTGATGAGTGACGAGTGATGAGTGACAAGTAGCGCAAGGCGGTTAGCTTGCGCTGTGGCTCGCGCAAGCTAACCGCTTGCGCCACACCCGATTGAAATCCGCTCTAGAGGGGGCGTCCGAGGACTTCGTGCAATCGCTCGCGGTAGCTGCGCGACAGGGTCAACTGCACGCCCTCCCCGAGCAGGATGCGGTATTCGCCGTGGAACCAGGGCTGCAATTCCTGTATGCGGTCAATGTTGACGATGGCCGAGCGGTGGACGCGCACGAACTTGCGCGGATCGAGCTGGGATTCGAGCGCCGAGATCGTATCGCGCAGCAGGTAAGACTCGCGGCCGGCGTGCAGGCGCACGTAATTGCCTTCGGCTTCGAGCCAGTCAATCTCTTCGGTCTTCACGAAGTAGACGTGACCATTCATCTTGATAACCAGGCGCTCCAGATGCACCGGGCGGGCTTTCATCTCTTCGAGGGTTTTCAGGATGCGCGCCGTCAGGTTCTCGCTTTTTTCGTTGCGGATGTTGGCAACGGCGCGCGTCAGCGCCTTGTCAAAGCGCTCCTGGTCGAACGGCTTGAGCAGGTAATCCAGCGCGTGAACCTCGAAGGCGCGCACCGCGTACTGGTCATAGGCCGTGACAAAGATCACCACCGGCAAGCGGTCTGCGTCGAGCGCCTCAAGCACACTGAAGCCATCCTTGCCGGGCATCTCGACATCGAGAAAGACCAGATCGGGCGCGAGCTCTTGAATCGCTTCGATGGCTTGCTCGCCGCCGACACACTCGCCGATGATCTCGACGCGGCTGTCGGCCTTGAGCATATCGCGAAGGCGCTCGCGCGCCAGCGGTTCATCATCTACGATCAATACGCGGACGGACGACTCCCCTGACATACCCTTGCTCCTCTAGGCACTCTAACGAAGGAACTTCTGTGCCGGTTCATTTTTGCGGGCGGGATTGTGAAAGGGTGTGACGAGATGCAAAAAGTTGAAAAACGCGCGACAGCAACAAGTGTCGCATGCCGTAAGCGCGGTTTCCGCCTTACCCGATGCGGGGCGGGCCTTGCGGGTATCGCGCGCAACAGAGCGGGGCGAGCGCCGCAGCGGCAACTCGCCCCGATTTGACATAGATGATGAAGGTTGGCTTACTGACCGACGATGTCGCCCTTCATCGGGCCGAGCGCGCCGAGCAAGGTGTTCTTGGCTTCGGCAGAGACATGGTTGTCGTCGAGGGCTTTCACGAGGTCCTCGACCAGCGCATTGAAATCGGCGTCGGTGATTCCCATGCCTTTGTGCGCCGTCCGCATGTCTTTGCCCTTGTACTTGCACGGGCCGCCTGAAGCCTGACAAATCTGGTCAACCAGATTGCCTTTGAAGTGGGACAGGCGGTGCTTGTCCTTGGCCGCGTCGGCGAAGAACTTGTTGATGCGGTTGTCGGCGGCGACATTGCCGACGAAGTCATTGACGACCTTCTTGATGCCCGTCTTGCCGCCGAGCTGGTGGTAAAGCGACGGCGTTTTCATCTTCTTATCTTTCGCGGCGACCGCCGGGCCGAGCGATCCGAGGGCGAAGACGAGCGCGATTGCGACTGCTACCAAAGTTTTACGCATGCGAGTGTACACTCCTTCTCTTGTTTTTAGCGGGTCGTAAAATGTATGCGGCTGCTGCCGCCATGCAATTTGCCAGATGGTTTGATCCCGACTCGATTGCCGGAACCGAGCCGGACACTATCCGTACGCGAGATAATGCCAAAGGATAAGGCCGTAACCGCTGCCTGATTTGCCTTGAGACCCAACGCTCCGATTGCACACCAGCTTTTACGCCGGGCGTCGTATATCGGATTCCCGGCGATGATAAAGCAAAGGCCGGCGCAAATCAATTCGAATGCCGGCCCGCCTGGAACAAAAAGAAGTCGTGCACAGCGCGGCTGATGGAACACAGGCGGCATGGCGAAAGCAACCACAGGCCGCGCCGCTGCTTGACAAGGCCGGCGGGTGATTTCATATTTCGCTTGACTCGGCGGCCACGCTCGACAGCGCGCGCTGCCGCAGACCCTATGTATAAGGAGGGTTCCGCTTGTCGCTCAGTCGCCTGATTCATCACCGATGGCGCGGCCTGCTCGTCGTCATACTGGTTACCGCTTGCGCCCTGGGGTTTGCCGGCTGCGGTCAGAAGACCGGCAGCGAAGTTACCACGGCTTCCGGCCTCAAGTATGTTGACGAAGTCGTCGGCACCGGCGAAAAGCCGAGGCTCGGCAAAATGGTCGTCGTCAATTACACCGGCACGTTGACCGACGGCACCAAATTCGACAGCTCCCTCGACAGCGGCCAGCCGTACGAGTTTCGCATCGGCACAGGCACGGTCATCCGCGGCTGGGAAGAAGGCATTCTGAGCATGCATGTCGGCGGCAAGCGCAAGCTCATCGTCCCTCCGGAGCTCGGCTACGGCGCGCAGGGGAAGGGCAAGATTCCGCCGAACGCGACGCTCATCTTCGAAATCGAGCTGCTCGGCGTCAAATGACGCGGGCGGCTCGGTGGCGCGACAACTCCATTGCACCCGTGAACCAACTACGACTGCTCATCGGCGCGGCGCTGCGCTCACAACTTCGCTGGGCGGGCGAGCACCTCTATTACTGGCTGGTGCTGGGGCCGATGGTCGTCGGCTTTACCACCTTCACCATCGCCCGCGTCGTTGACAACCTCTCCGACTGGCAGCCCGCGCCGGCGACGTTGATCGCCGCGGCCATCGCCTTTGAAGTCGCGCTCATCGCTTTGAGCCTGTCGCGCGCCACCGCAGAAATCTATCACCTGCGCCGCCCGGAATCTTACTTCGATGCGCTGCCGCTCGAATCAAACACGCACCTGCACGCGGCGGTCACGGCGCGCGTCGGTCGCACGCTGGTGGTCGCGGCCGCCGCCATTGTCGCCCGCCGCATGGCCGGCACCTCATGGATTGAAGCGGCGAGCGGGCTGCCGCTGGCGCTCTTTGTCTTTGTAACCTCGCTCACAGAAATCCTGGCGGCGCTCAACTGGATTCACTGGGGCCACACGCGCCGCAAGCCGGTGGCGGCGGCGGCCCTGCTGCTGCTCTTGCCCGCGGCGCTTGGCGGCGGCCTGCTGCTGGCGCTTGCCGTCAGAAGCGATATGTTCACGGCGAGCGGGGCACAATGGCTGATGATTGCGGCGGCGATGATTGCGGCAGCGCTCTACGCCGTCACCCGGTTTCAGCATGCCGGGTGGCGCGCCGCCGACATGGAATACGCGCGGCGGCTGCAATCGACGAGCCGTTTGCGTCTGTTCAGCGCCGAACGCCTGCGCCGTCGCCTTGGCTATACGGTGGCGGCGCAACTGGCGCGCGACCTGCAACTCACCTTGCGAGCGTTTTCGTCGGCGGTCTATGTCGTCGGCGGCCTGGCGGCGTTGCTGCTTGCGGGCTTGATCGCGGCGCTACTGACCGGGTCGCTGCCACAGGGCGCGGCGGGCGGCTGGCTCGACCTGACGTGGACGCCGCAAGCGCTGGCCATTAAGAGCGGCTGTGCGGTGATGGTGGCGATGTTTACGGCGCTCGCGCCGCTGCTGGTCGCTTACGAGCTGCCGATGATGTGGCAGGAGCGCGCCTCGGCTATCACAGGGCTCGACCTCTGCGCCGCCAAGCTCTGGTATGCGCGCGCCGTGAGCCTGGCGGCACCGCTGGCGGCATGGCTGGTCGCCGTGCTGACCCGGCAGGTGCCGGTGATTTACCTGCTGCCGCTGCTCGCTGAATGTCTGTGGCTGTGGTGGATGATGAGCTCGCTTACCGGCTGGATGGCCTTCGAGATGCCGGCCCGGCCCGGCCTCGCCATCATTGTTCTGACGACGGCGCAGTTGGCCGCCGCCGCGCTGGCGGTCATCTTCTGGCCCGCCGGCTTGGTGATTCATGTGCAGGCGACGCACTCGCTCAGAGAGCGGGGCCGCCACATGGCGCGACTCTACCTGTTGACGGAGGGCGATTGAGCAACACGCTGATCGAAGTCGAATCGGTAGTCAAACGCTATGGCGCGGTCGTCGCCGTCGCCGGCGTCAGCCTGAGCGTGCGCGCCGGCGAAGTCTACGCGCTAGTCGGGGCGAACGGCGCGGGCAAGTCTACGCTGATCCGCATGATCATGGGGCTGACGACGCCCGACGCGGGGCGCATCCTGGTTTGTAACGAAGACCACGCGCAGCATGCGGCGACGAAGCGGCACCTCGGCTACCTGCCGGAAGAGCTGACGCTTTACAACCGGCTGACCGGGCGCGAGTACCTTGAGCTGGTGGCCGGCTTGAAAGGCGCTGACGCCGCGCAGGTTCCCGACGCGCTGCGCTTCTTCGAGCTGGAGCATGCGGCGGACAAACTCGCCGGCGGCTATTCGTTAGGCATGCGTAAGAAGCTGGGACTGGCGGCGGCGATGCTCGGCGAGCCGGACATCTATGTGCTGGACGAGCCACTGAATGGGCTGGATGTCGAGATGATGCGCAAGCTGCGGTTGCGCATGGAAGATGAGCGCCGCAGCGGGCGAGCCATCCTGCTTTCATCGCACGTCATGAGTTTCGTCGAGCGCATCAGCGACCGCGTCGGTGTGATGCGCGCCGGACAGCTTGTCGCCGAAGACGCGCCGGCACGCTTGCGCGAATTGACCGCCATGCCCGACGCGCCTTTTGAAGACGTCTTCTTTCAACTCGCCGGCTAAAACGACAACGCCACGCTCTGGCGCATCAGGTGGTAGAAATTCGCAGAGGTGCGCGACTGGCCGGCGAACTCTGTCTGCTCCCAGCGCCGATGCAACATGAACTGCTTGTAGTTGAAGGCGCCCACAAGCGGAATGCGGATGACCTCTTTTTTGGGCGCGCCTTTGAGGAAGAGCGGGTTGAAGACTTCCAGGTGAATCTCGACCAGGCCATCACGCTTCAGGCCGATGTGCAGTGCGGCGTTGGCGACGCCCATCTCCATCCAACCCTGTTCCCAATCTTTGTGATTGTAAGCGTTCAAGAAAGCAAACAGGCCATTGCGGATGGTGCATTCGATGAAGAGGCCGTCATTACCCGACATGGCGTCAAGCACGTCGGCGAAGTTGCCACCGGCGCTCTCGCGGGGGTAGCAGTTGAAAGCGCCGGGCCATATGTTGTGGATGGGGCCGATGGCGTCAAGCCAGCCCTGCGAGTAAATCTTGTCAACGATCAGCGCCACCGAGCGCCGGTCGTCCGGCCCCCAGGAGTTCCAGACCTCCCGCGCCTCCGCTTCGCTTGCGGTATGGGCGACAATGCGGGCGAGGTGCTGAATCATTTCACGGTTCGGCGCGCCGGTGCTGAGCGTCGCCTGTTCCCAGGTTGGCGACGGCGTGTCCTGGTCGGAGTGCCTGAGGTAGTCTGGAAAATCATCCGGCAGAGTCTCCATAACGATCAACCTCCTTATTGAGCGGGTCAGTATATCGCTCGGCCCAAGGCGGCGCAACACGCCGAAAAAAACGCGCGCCGCCGTAATTCCATGTATCTTTCGCCGCCGTCGCTGCTCTACAGAGGTGGCAGGGTCTCCCTGCCTGTTCGCAGAACAAGTACGGACGGTGAGGGTCAACGGGCAAGGGGTATTCAGACAAACGGTCTTCGCGCCGTTCCACATCAACCTGAACATCTCTGATTCGCCGACCTTGAAGGCTGCCGGCCCGCGTGGCGGGCGGGCGGGCTTTGCTCTGCCCGTTTGATCTTTGTCCGCGTTCCTTATCGAACGTTGAAACTCTTCCTCGGAGGTAGACATGAAGCGACGACTCCAATGGCTCGTCATCGCCGTAACGGTTGCGGCGGGGCTGGCCTCTTACCTATTCCGCACCAGCGCCGCACCGCTTGGCGCGACGTTATCCGCGCCGTTCGAGCGCAAAATCCTACAGCCGCCGCCGGAAGCGCCGTTCAACCTGCGCTTCTTCACCACCGCGGTCAAGACAGACTCGCGGGGCCGCATCATCACCGGCCCCACCAGCGATCCGGTAAAAGATATCGTCGGCCCGGAGGCGGCGGGCGAGCGCGGCGGGCAAACGCGCTTTACGAAGATCATGTTCGGCGCCGGTTACATTGATGGGCGGCCGGACCCCGGCACGCGCATTGACCCGAACAACCCTGTGGTCAAAAGCGGCAACCAGTTCTGGCCCAACCGCAAGCAGCCGTTTCGCAGCGAGCCGCGCGCCCTGGCGCTCACCGCTGACGGCAGCAAACTCTATGTCACGCTGCCGGGCCGCGAAGGCTATCCCGACTGGCGCGTCGCGGTCGTCGAGGCGCGCAACCAGCGCGTGATGAAGTGGATTGACCTGCGCCCCGCCGGCCAGCGGCGCGGCACGCGGCCTATTGGCGTCAAAGTCTCGCCGCTCAACACCGCGATCTATGCGCGGCCTTACGTCGTCGTGCTGAATATGTTCGGCAACTTCGCGAGCGTCATTGATACCGCCACGGACACGGTCATCGGTGAATTCGAGACCGGCTTCTATGGCGAGAAAGTCACCTTCAATCAAGACGGCACGCGCCTCTACATCACCGACCGCTTCAAAGATCAGGTGCGCGCTTTCCGTGTTGACCCCGGCCCGTTCTTCACAGAGATTGCCGAGATTCCGACAGGCACCACGGACCTTGAGCGCGCCAACCCGCGTGACCTCGACCTGAGCGCCGATGGCCAGACGCTTTATGTCGCCAACACTATCGGCCACACCGTTGCCGCGATCAATGTCGCGAACGACGCGAACACGTTAATCAAAGTGATGCCGCTCGGCGGCCTCGCCACCGATGTCAAGGTCGCCGGTCGCTGGGGCATCACCTCTGGCCAGGAGACCAACACGCGGCTCAATGAACCGGAAAGCGGCCACGGCTTGCCGACCAAGGATGCCAACGGCGTCGCCATCAAGAACAACGGCCAGCCGCTCGGCTATACGCCGGTGATGAGCGACGCGACCAAGGCGACGACCTTTGACGACATCGGCTCTGAGCTGAACATCTTTGACACGGCGACCAACCAGTTCGTCTACCGCTACGTTGACGAAGGCCGCGACCTGTCACAACTGGTCACCCCCGGCCAGTACGTTGACCTGCACGATCATGCGGACGCGCAGAAGATCATCAAGGGCAGCGGCCCCGAGCAGATGGTTGTTAAAGGCGACCTGCTGTTCGTCAGCTTCGCGCACAACGAGCGCGTCCAGGCGTTTCGCATCAACCAGAACCCCGCGGACGTGTCGCAGATTCTCACGCCGCTCGGCGTCGAGCTGACCGGCGGCATCACGCCGCAGGGCATTGAAGTCGCGCCCGACGGCAGCATGATCTATGTCGCCAACTTTCAGACCGAAGACGTGTCGGCGCTGAGCGTCAGCCCGCAAGGGTTCCTGTCGCGCGCCGGCTTTGTCACGGTCGGCGTCACCAATCAGACGCCTGATCCGACGACCGGCAGCAACGGCCAGGGATTGTTTGCGACCGACGAAGAGGTCGGGCTGCGCTGGTTCTTCTCGTCTGCCTATTCCGACGACGGGCAGAAATCATGCGGCTTCTGTCACTGGGATGGCCGGCAGGACGGCTGCCAGTGGAACGTCGCCGCCAATGCGGTCGGCGGCGTCAAAGTCTGCCCGCAGAACAAAGACATCTCCGACAACTGGCCCGAATGGTACGAAGGCTTGAACAACGACTTCATGGCCTACGCCTCGGCCTGCAACGGCGAAGTCTTACTCGGCGAGCGCGCGCCGACGCCGCTCTTCCCGCAGGCCGATCCGGTGGCCCGCTTCAAAGCGCGCGAGACCTACGTGCTGCAAAAGACCGAGGAGGATTCGCGCGCCATCGGGCGGCCCGAACTATCGGGCAAAGCTTTCAAGGTCGGCTACTATGACATGGCCTATCTGCAAATCCTCTGGTCGCAGAACGAAGTGCGGCGGTTGCCGAATCCGCTGACGCAATTCCCCGATTCGACCGAAGCGACGATGATCGCGCGCGGCAAACAGATCTTCACAGACAAAGTCGCCGGCGGCGGCGCCGGTTGCGCCGATTGCCATCACAATGGCAACCGCATGACGAACGGCGTCCTTGACGACACCTTCCAGGACTACAACATCCACGAGCCGGGGGTCATCAGCGAATCGACGGTTGACGGCACCGGGCCATTCTACCGCCCGCAGAACGATTACTTCTTCACGCGCTTTGCGCCGCCGCAGGATGTCGGCACGCCGCAGAACCTGAGCAGTCGAAATACCAAGCACCTGCGCGCCTTCTGGGATAGCGTGCCGCGCTGGCTGCACTATGGCTTTGCCCACACGGTGCGCGAAATCTTGCTGGCGCCCGATTCGCCGCTGTTGCAGGCGAACGAGCGCGGCTTTAACTTCCGCACCGTGCGCGCCGATCATGATCGAGCCACGGGCAAAGGTCTGAACGGTGTGCCGGCTCCGGTTCTGCCGACGCAGGTGCCGATCACGGTGGCCGACCGCAGCGGCCAGTTGGCAGGCGATGGCAAAGGGCCGATCTTCGTCAGCCTCGACAGCCCGACGGCAAGCGGGCCAGGCGGCAGCGCGTTGATCGATCAGCTCGGCACCAACAACCTGGCGCCGCTGATGACCGGTAACCAGATCAACCCGGCGCTTGCCGCCAGCGGCGTGCGGGTGATTAAGGATACGCACGGCAAAACATCGCACCTGTCGGCAGGCGATATCGATGCGTTGATCCTCTACCTGAAGTCACTGCAATAGGCGGCCTACGCCAGGGCAGTGCCGGGTAGATGCGGGCGCGAGGGAAGTCCCCCTCGCGCCCGTTTTGCATTTTTCATTCGTATGGCAATCGCCGTGGCGCGTGTTATAATCGCCCCCGCGCATAGCCCCAGGGAAAGTGACAAGTGACAAGTGACGAGTGACAAGACGTTGTTACTGCGTCACTCTGGCAATCTTTAGCCTATGCAGTTTCTCTTGTCACTCGTCACTTGTCACTTGTCACTAATCAACTATGCCTTCGGTCTACGATTTCAAACCGCGATTTCAAAACCTGCTGCGCCCGTTGATGCGCGGACTTGCGGCCATCGGTCTGACGCCGAATGCCGTGACGCTCGCGGCGCTCGTCGGCTCGATTGCGGTCGGCGCGGCGGTGTCGCAGGCGGGCAAACACCCCTGGCTGCTGTTGCTGCTGCCGGCGTGGCTCTTTGCGCGCATGGCGCTGAACGCCATTGACGGCATGATGGCGCGCGAGCTAGGGATGGCTTCGAACCTCGGCGCCGTTTTGAATGAGCTGGGCGACGCGCTCTCTGACCTCGGATTGTATCTGCCGCTGGCGTTCGTCTTTGAACCGGGGCGCTGGCCGGTGATTGCTTTCGCCATCGGCGCGGTGCTGACAGAATTCTGCGGCGTTACGAGTCGCGCGCTCGGCGCGTCGCGGCGCTACGATGGGCCGATGGGCAAAAGCGACCGCGCCTTCGTCGTCGGCGCGCTCGGCTTAATCACTTTTATCGCGCCGGCGGCACTCTCGGCGTGGCCGTGGGTGTTCGCGGTGGCGGCGCTGCTTACGCTCGTCACCTGCTGGAACCGGCTTCGACGGGCGCTTGCGGAACTGGCGAAAGCGAAAGCGAGCGGAGGTTGAGCGAATGAATCTTGCGGCGACGATCAAGGGCCTCTCGCCGGTCACGCAGATGGGCCTGCTGGTTTTAGGCGTGCTGGTCGTCGCTTCGGTCGCCGTTGCGGCGCTCAAGCGCGCCCGCCCGCAAGCCGACTTCACGGAGCTTGCGGCGCGCGTCAAAGCCTGGTGGGTGATGGCGGCGGTCTTCTTTGCCGCCATCGTCGTCAGCAACCGGCTGTCGCTGGTCTTCTTCGCCTTCATGAGCTTCTGGGCGATGAAAGAATACGTCACGCTGCTCAAGACTCGCCCGGCAGATCATCACGCGCTAGTCTTCACCTTCCTGGCCATTCCTGTGCAATACCTCTGGATCGGCGTGGGCTGGTACGGCATGTTCATCGTCTTCATCCCGGTCTACATGATGCTGGCGCTGCCCGTCCGCATGGTGCTGGCAAAAGAGACGACGGGCTTTGTCGCCTCGGCGTCGCAGATTCAATGGGGGCTGATGATCTTTGTCTTCGGCCTCAGCCACATGGCGTTCCTGCTGACGGTGCCGCAGATTGACGACACCCTGGTCAACGGGCGCATGCTGGTGCTATTTCTGGTCTTCGTCGTCGAGATGAGCGATGTGCTGCAATACGTCTGGGGCAAGACCATCGGCCGCCATAAGATCATCCCGGCGGTCAGCCCGAACAAGACATGGGAAGGCTTCCTGGGCGGCGTCTTTTCAGTGATGGGGTTGAGCCTGCTGATCCGCTTCCTGACGCCCTTCACCGTGATCGAGACGCTGCTGGTATCGCTGATTATCACGGTCGCGGGCTTTTGCGGCGGCGCGGTGATGAGCGCCGTCAAGCGCGACTTTGGCGTCAAAGATTTCGGCGCCGCCATTCCCGGCCACGGCGGCATGCTCGACCGCGTTGATTCGCTCTGTTATGCCGCGCCGTTCTTCTTTCACTACGTGCGCTATTTTCACTACTGGGGTTAAGGGACCAGAAGCCTATGGCGAGCGGGACCGCAAGCAAGACGGTGAAGGATTCAACCGACAACAAACTGACGGCGTCACGGCGATGGAGCGCGCGCGACCTGACGCAGATCATCCTCTTCGCCCTGCTGGTCAAGCCGTTTATGACCTTGTTCATCGGCCTGCGGGTGCGCGGGCGCGAGCATCTGCCGCGCGACGGCCAGTTCATTCTCGTCGCCAATCATTCGAGCCACCTCGACACCATCTCGCTGCTGTCGCTGTTCAGCCTGACGCGGTTGCGCCGCATCCGACCGGTCGCCGCCGCTGACTACTTCGAGCGTAACCGGCTGGTGTCGCTGCTTACCAAAACCTTCTTCAACATTCTGCCCATCGCCCGCCGCGGCATCACCGCCGAGAACAATCCGCTGGAGCGCATGCAGCAAGCGCTCGCCGCAGGCGACTCGCTGCTCATCTTTCCCGAAGGAACACGCGGCAGCGGCCAGGAGATCGGCCCTTTCCGCTCAGGCATTGCCCACCTGGTGGCGAAGCTGCCAGAGGTTCCGGTGGTGCCGGCTTATCTGGCCAACATGGGCCGCAGCTTGCCGAAAGGCGAGATTATCCCTGTGCCCTTCTTCTGCGAGATTCGCCTGGGCGAGCCGCTGCGCCTGAGCGGCAACCGCCAGCAGATTATCCACACGCTCGAAGACGCCGTGCGCGCTTTGAGAGAACTGTAGCTCCGCCGCCTATCGCCTGCCGACGCCCGCGCCGCGCGACGGTCAGAATGCCCGCCCGCTTCATTCATTTTGACGGACTGGAGCGATAGCTTTGATGAGCCGCGGTGGCTGGCTAAACTACCACCGATAAAGCCCCCGCCGCGCCTTTGGCGCGCTGAACATCATGGGTCATCCCCTGGCACAGCGATTGTTGTCCTACGCGTCGCTGGGTTACCGTGTGCAGCCGTGGCGCAGGCCGCGACCACGGACGAACGCAAGAGCAGTACTCGGTTTGATCGGACAAAGGGAAGCGTCCATTATGCGTTCACAGTTCCAGTTTAAAGCGATCAGCGCGCTCGCCGCGGCGCCCAACGCTGCAACCTTGCGCACCAGCAAGCTGACCGCCGAAGAAGAAGCCGAAGTCCTCGGCTTTCTCAGCCAGCGACCCGACCGCACCTTCGGGCTGCTCGGCTTCATCCGCAGCAACGGCCTGGTCAGCTCGCACAATCGCGGCACATTTTACGCCTGCCGCGACGAGCAGGGCGCGCTGCAAGGCGTGGCGCTGATCGGCCATCACTTGCTGTTTGAAGCGCGCAGCGAAGCCGCCACCGCAGCCTTCGCGCGGCTGGCGCAGCAGTGCCCGGGAGCCTATATGCTGCTCGGCCATCATGAAGATGTGCAGTCCTTCTGGTACTTCTACGCGGCGGGCGGCGCGGCGGCGCGACAGGTCGCCCGCGAGCGCTTGTTCGAGCAGCGCTGGCCGGTCGCCGTGCGCGAGCCCATCGCCGGGCTGCGACTGGCGACGCCTGTCGACCTCGATCTCATCATTCCGGTGCACGCGCAGATGGTTTTGGAAGAGAGCGGCGAAGACCCTTTGCAGCAAGACCCCGAAGCCTTTCGTCAGCGCTGCCTGCGCCGCATCGACCGCCAGATGACATGGGTATGGATCGAAGCCGGCCGCCTGATCTTCAAGATCGATATTGTCAGCGATGCGCCGGAGGTCACTTATCTTGAAGGCATGTGGGTAGCCACCGAAGAGCGCGGCAAAGGTTATGGCAAACGTTGCCTGTCGCAACTGACGCAGGCTTTTTTAATTCGCAGCCGCGCGGTCTGCGTGCTGGTCAACGAAAACAAATCCGCCGTGCATGACTTTTACTGCCGCGCCGGGTTCAAGCCCGCCGGCATTTTCGAGACGATATTCCTCCGCCAGAAAATCTGCTAAAGTCATCCTCGCATGACGGGGCCGACTTCCACCGCCAATCACCGCTCATTCGAACGAACCTCAGCGGCAAACGACGACAACGGGCGCGGCGGGCGCTTCGACCGCTTCGCCACAGGCCATTTACTGCTCATGATTGCCTGCCTCTGGGGGCTTGGCGAAGCGACCGCCTTCTTCATCGTGCCGGACGTGCTGTTGAGCTGGGTGGCCACGCGCTCGCTGCGCGCGGCGATGAAGGCGACGATTGCGGCGCTCGCCGGGGCGCTCGTCGGCGGCGCGCTGATGGCCATGCTCGCTGACGCCGCGCCGGAAACGGCGCGCGCTTTTCTTCAGCACATACCGGGAATCAACGCGCACCTGCTCGAACGCGTCGCCGGGCAAGTGGACGAGCGCGGACTGCTGGCTGTGCTATTCGGCCCGCTCAAAGGCATCCCCTATAAAATCTATGCCGTCGAATGGGGCCGGCGCGGCGGCGACCTGTTCACCTTCTTATTGATTTCGATGCCGGCGCGCTGGTTCCGTTTCGCCCTCAGCGCCCTGCTGTCTAGCGCCATCGCCCGCCTCATCGAGCCGCTGACCGGCCACCGCACCGGCATCGAATTCCTGATTCTCGCGGTGATCTGGATTATTTTTTATACTTTCTACTTCGCGCGCTTTGGCTGGTAAGGAGAGGCGCCGCGTCGCTCCGTGGCTTGACCAAGTCACAACGCAACTCCTATCCTGCCTTTGCTCGTCAATCGCTCGCTTGCAATTCATCGGAGAAAACCATGAAGCCAAAATTGATTACTGCCATCATCCTGTTGCTTGTCGCCGCACTGGTCGTGCCGGCGGCACAGCGACCGAAAGCCATCGCGCCGACGGCGACGCGCGATCAGCAGATTGCCCAGGCCGCCGAAGGCTTGCGCGCCCGTCTGGTCGAATGCCGCCGCGATTTTCATATGCATCCCGAGCTATCGAATCGCGAAGAGCGCACGGCGCGCGTCGTCGCTGAACGCTTGCGCGCCCTCGGGCTCGACGAAGTGAAAACCGGCGTCGGGCGTCACGGCGTTGTGGCTTTGCTCAAAGGCGCGAAGCCTGGCCCGGTCGTCGCCGTGCGCACAGACATGGACGCGCTGCCGGTTCTAGAGACGATGGATGTGCCTTACAAATCGCTGAACCCCGGCGTCAAACATGCCTGCGGCCATGACGTTCACATGACGGTCGAGCTTGGCGTCGCCGAAGTTTTATCCAAGATGCGCGACCAGATCAGCGGCACGATCAAGTTCATCTTTCAGCCCGCCGAAGAAGGCGCGCCGGCGGGCGAAGAAGGCGGCGCGGCGTTGATGATTAAAGAAGGCGCTTTAGAAAATCCGCGCCCGGCGGTCATCTTTGGCCTGCACACCAACCCGCTCATCGAAGCCGGGCAGATCGCTTACCACAGCGGCCCGGCGATGGCGTCGTCGGATCGCATCTCGATCACCGTGCGCGGCAAGAAATCGCACGGCGCGCAGCCGCAGATGGGCGTTGACGCCATCGTCGTCGCCGCCGAGTGCATCACCGCATTGCAAACCATTCACAGCCGGCGCATCGATCCGCTGGAACCATTAGTCATCACCATCGGCACCATCAAGGGCGGCGACCGCAACAACATCATCGCCGACGAAGTGCAGATGACCGGCACCATGCGCGCCTTCAACGAGGAGGTGCGCAAGCGCGCTCAGCAGTTGATGCGCGACACGTTGCAGAACGTCACGGCGGCCTACGGCGCGACCTTCGATCTGAAATTCGACGGCTCGAACCCGGTCACCTATAACGACCCGCGCCTCGTCGAAGAGACCTTGCCGACCCTCAGGCGCGTCGTCGGCGACAAGAACCTGATCGCGCCGAAACCGTTTATGCCGGCTGAAGATTTCTCGGAGTATCAAAAGATCGTCCCCGGCTTCTTTTATTTCCTCGGCGTCGGCAATCGCGCCCGCGGCATCACCGCCGCGTGGCACACCGCCGAGTTCGACGTCGACGAAGAATCGCTGGTCGTCGGCGTCAAGGTGATGGCCAACGTGCTGCTCGATTACCTCGACCGCCACGCGACCAAGTAAAGGCGCTATCGAATGACAAGCAAGCAAGGAGTCGTCCTGGTCACCGGCGCGACCGGTTTTGTCGGCAGTCACGTCGTCGACCGCCTGCTTGAAGGCGGGCGCGCGGTGCGCTGTCTGGTGCGCCGCTCAAGTAATCTTCGCTACCTGAAAGACCCGCGTCTCGAATTCGCCGAAGGCGGCCTCGATGACGCCACCGATTGGCAGGCGGCGCTCCGTGGCGTAGACGCCATCTATCACGTCGCCGGCCTGACTTTTGCGCGGCGGGCGAAGGATTACTTCGAGGTGAATCAGCGCGGCACCGAGCGATTGCTAGCCGCCGCGCTCAAGCACCGCGACCAAATCAAGCGATTTGTGCTGGTCAGCTCGCTCGCGGCCATCGGCCCATCGCGCGACGGCACGCCGGTTGACGAAGACGCGCCGCCGACGCCCATCACGCCTTACGGGCAGAGCAAGCTGATGGGCGAAGAAGCATTGCGCGCCGTCGGCGACCTGCTGCCCTACGCCATTGTCAGGCCGCCTGCGGTCTACGGCCCGCGCGATTACGCGTTGCTCGAATTGTTCAAAGCCATCGAGCGCGGCATGATGCCGATGATCGGGCGCTATGACAAGCGCGTGAGCCTCGTCCACGCCCGCGATCTGGCGGCGGGCATCATCCTTGCGGGTGAAAGCGAGCAAGCGGTCGGGCGCGCTTACTTCATCTCAAGCGACAAGGTCTATTCGATGCGCGAGCTGGCCGCAAGCATCGCCGAGATGATGGGCCGTCGCGCTCGTCAGCTCGCCATTCCGCGCCCGCTGGCTTTCGGCGTCGCGCTGGCCGCCGAGGGCCTGTCGGCGCTCACGCGCAAGCCGCCGGTCATCAACCGCGACAAAGTGCGCGACCTGTCGGAACGCTGCTGGGGCTGTTCGATTGAGCGGGCGAAACGTGAGCTGGGCTACAATCCGCAGGTGCCCATCAACGAAGGCTTGCGGGAAACGATTGACTGGTACAAGCGCGAGGGCTGGCTGTGATTGAGCAAGGCGGCGACGCGGGGAAGCGTGACGCGGCGACGCGGCGACGCGGCGACGCGGCGACGAAGAAAGCGAGTGACCATCTGGAGGTTGGTGGCGAGACACCAGCCGCGCCCGCTCAGCCGTTGCTCTATCCGGCGGATCAAGTCGTCATCGCTTACATCACGATCATTACCGTGCTAGTCGTCGGGTTCAGCTTTCGCATCCCCCTCTGGCCCCTGTTCATCGCCTTGCACGCGCTGGCCATCGGCCTCGTCTTGCTGCTGGCCAAAGGGGATCAGTCTCTTTCTCGCCGCGTCGCCGCGTCGCCGCGTCGCCGCGTCGCCGCGTCGTCTTTCATTCACGGCTGGTATCCGGTGGCGCTGATTCCTGCGACCTACAAAGAGCTCTCTTACCTGATCCCGCTCATCCATCCGCGCGACTTCGACGCGGAGCTGGCGGCAATCGATCATCGGCTCTTCGGCGCGCACCCGACCGTCTGGCTCGAACGCTTCACCTGGCCGGCGCTAACCGAAATCCTGCAACTCGCCTATGCGACTTACTATTTTCTGCCGCTCATCCTCGGCGTGGTGCTGTGGCGCAAGCAGTGGTTCGAGCCGTTTCGTTTCTGGGTCTTCATCGTCGCTCTCGGTTTTTATGTTAGTTATCTGGGCTACATTGCCGTGCCGGCGACCGGGCCGCGCTTTCTGCCGGCGATCAAAGCGGCGCAGAGCTTTCCACTCAGCGGCGTCTGGTTGTTTCACAGCCTGCGCGATACGCTCGACCGCGCCGAAGGCATCACCCGCGACTGCTTTCCGAGCGGCCATACCGAATTGACCCTGCTGGTTCTGTATTACGCGCGCCGCTTTCATCGCCGCACCTTCTGGCTGATGTTGCCAGTGGGCAGCGCTTTGATCATGGCGACCGTCTATTTGCGTTATCACTATGTCGTTGACGTGCTGGCCGGCGGCGCCGCCGCCGCCCTGGTTATCTTGATCGCCGGGCCGCTCTACCGAATTCTGGAGGGGCAAGGGGCAAGGGGCTGGGGGCTAGAGAAGAGAGGGTAGGATACAGCCCTCGCAATTCTCTTCTCCCTAATCCCCAGCCCCCAGCCCCTTGCCCCTATGCCGTGGACTGAAGCACAACGCGAAGCGATTGAAACACGCCGGCAGCGCGTGCTGGTGTCGGCGGGCGCCGGGTCGGGTAAGACGCGCGTGCTGGTCGAACGCTTTCTGCGACTGCTCGAAGAGAATCCCTCGTGGAACGTGCCGGACATCGTCGCCGTGACTTTCACCGAAAAGGCGGCGCGCGAGATGGTGTCGCGCATCCGCCGCGAGATTCGCCAACGTATCGAGCAGGCGGAATCCTTTGAAGCGCGCGAGCGCTGGCGGGCGCACCGCAACGCGCTCGATTCATCGCGCATCGGCACGATTCATTCGCTGTGCGCCGCCCTGCTGCGGGCTCACCCGGCAGAGGCCGGCATCGATCCGGCGTTCACCGTGCTGGAAGAGATCGAAGCCGATATGCGGCTTGAAGAGGCGATTGAAGAAACCCTTGCCGCCGCCGCCCGCGAAAGCAGCCGACTGGCGCTGTCATCTCCTGACCTCTGCCTGTCGCTCGTCGAAGTCTTCGCCACCCTCTCGGCGCACGAAGTCAAAGCCGCGCTCGCGTCGCTGGTCAGACAAGGCGCGAGCGCCGCGGCGGCCATCGCCCATCTCGAAGGCAAGACGCCGGCGGCGCTTTTCGCGCACTGGCAACAATCGCTCCGTCAAGCACGTGAAGCGGCGGCCCGCGCCATCGTCGAAAGTGATCGGTGGCGCGAGGCGGCGCGCACTGTTGCGCGGCTGGCCGCACAGGATTCCGCCGACAAGATCGAGCAGGTTCGCGCCGAGGTCGCCACACGGCTTTCTGAGATCAATGACTCACTGAATGGCGCGGCGCTGTCGCGGTGTTTACTCGACATCAAAGCGGCGATTGTTCTGCGCGGCGGCGCGGCAAAGAAGTGGCCTTCGGAAGCGGCATTGCGCGATGTGAAAGCCGCGCTCACCGCGATGCGGGACTTAATCAAAGGCGAAGCGCTACTGGCGCTTGAGCTGAACGAAGCCGACCGCGTCGCGGCGGAAGTCGTGGCGCGGCTCGTCGAGTTATATCGGCGCACGCGGCAGCATTTCGCCGCGCTCAAGCGCCATCGCTCGGCGCTCGACTTCAACGACCTGGAAGAGCTGACCGAGCGATTGCTAGCGACGCACCCGGAAGTTTGTAAGCGCTACCACGACGGCGAGCGCGGTTTGATTCGCGCACTGATGGTGGACGAGTTTCAGGACACCGCGCCGATCCAGACGCGCATCCTCAAACAGCTTGCGCCGCAATCGGGCGAGTTCTTTATCATCGGCGACGCCAAGCAATCGATCTACCGCTTTCGCGGCGCCGACCTGACGGTCTTTCATGCGCTGCGTGACGACTGGTCGCGCAGCGGCGGGCGCGACATCGCTATGAACGCTTGCTTTCGCACACACGAGCGGCTGATCGCTTTCGTGAATCACCTCTTCGACATGATCTTCAAGCGCGAGAATCGCTATGACACCGGCTACGAGGCGATGACGGCGCACCGGCGGCCCGCGACCGCTGCGGCGGCGGTCGAACTGCACATCATCACGCAGAGCAAAGAGACGAGCGCCAGGCTGAAAGTCGCCGAGCTGCGCGAGCGCGAAGCGGCGCTGGTCGCACGCCGCATCCGCGAGGTCGTCGAGCAAGAGCAGGTCGCGGTCTGCGGCAAAGACGAGAGCGCGCGAGCGGCGCAGTACGGCGACTTCGCGCTGCTGTTTCAAGCCTCGACCAGCTTCGACATTTTCGAGCAGGCGATGGCCGATGCCGGCGTGCCTTATGTGACGATTGCCGGGCGCGGCTTTTACGACCGGCAAGAGATTACCGACCTGACGAACCTGCTCGCCTTTCTCGTCAGCCCGAACGATAACCTGAGGCTGGCCGCCGTGCTGCGCTCGCCGATATTCGCCCTGTCGGATGAAACGCTGATGCGGCTCCGCGCGGAGCCGCCGCGGCGCACGCTCTGGCGTGCGCTCGGCGATGAAACGGTGGCGCACGCCGAAGCCGAGCGCGAAGCGGTGCGGGCGGCGCGTGAAAGGCTGGCGCGGCTGAGCGCCCGGGCGGGTCGGCTGAGCGCCGCCGATCTCATCGTCGCCGTGCTCAGAGAGACCGGCTATCTGGCGACGCTGATGCGACTGCCGCACGGCGAGCGGCGCGTTGCAAATGTCGAGAAGTTCATCGAGCAGGCGCGCGGCCTGGCTTCGATGACGCTTGCGGAACTGGTCGAGCGCATCGGCCAGATGCAGTTCCGCGAAGCCCGCGAAGGCGAAGCGACCGTTGAAGAGGCCGGCGCGGTGCGCTTGATGACGGTTCACAAATCAAAGGGCCTGGAATTCCCCATCGTCTGGCTGGTGGATACGACTTACAAAGGTCACACGTCGCGCGAGCTGATCGCAACCCATGTTGATTATGGCATCGCCGCGCGCATCAACGCCGATCATCTGGAGACCGATGACGATAATTTGAAGGCCGCTTCGTATGTCATGTTGCAGCAGATCGAGCAGCAGATGGATCGCGCCGAAAAGAAGCGCTTGCTCTACGTCGCGGCGACGCGAGCCCGCGACCATTTGATGATTTCGGGAGCGCCGGGCGCGGGTAACGCCAAGGGCGATCACTGGCTCGGGCGCATTCTGTCGTCGCTCGACGTGGATGAGCAGTCGCGCCCGGCGAGCTTTGATTACCCCGGCGGTCAGGTGACGATTGCCTGGCACGACGCCGAGGCTATGCCGACGAGCTATCCAGCCGCGGCTTCGGCTAGCGATAGCCGCGAATCGCTTTCAAGCCAGCAGCCATCCGACGGCCAACGGTTTCCGCTGATCGGCCCGCTCGTCTAAGCGCCGGCTTGCGATAGCCCAATGACAGGATGGAGAGGACGCGATGTTATTCATGGTGATCGAGCGTTTCAAGCCGGGCAAAGCCGAGGAGGTCTACCGCCGCTACCGCGAGCAAGGGCGCATGCTGCCCGCGGGCTTGCGTTATGTGGATAGCTGGATCGAGACGAATTTGAGCCGCTGCTTTCAGCTCATGGAAGCGGATGACGCCGGGCTCTTTGACCAGTGGATCGCCCACTGGCAAGACCTGGTTGATTTTGAAATCCTGCCGGTCATCAAATCAGGCGAGGCCGCCGAGCGCATGACCCAACTGCCCAAATGATCGGCGCTCCAGGCCATCTATTCAGCAATGACACTGGCGAGCAAGGCGGTCAGCTCATCCGGATCGATGGGCTTCGGCAGGTGGTGTTGAAAGCCGCTGGCCAATGCGCGGCGGCGATCTTCTTCGCGAGCGTAGGCCGTTAAAGCAATGGCCTTAACATCGCCGCCCTGATCACCCCCGAGGCGGCGCACGCGCTCGATGAAGGCATAGCCATCCTCTTCGGGCATGCCGATGTCACAGATCAGCACGTCGGGTGGCGATTGCCGTATCGCCGCAAACGCCAGCGCCGCCGAACCGGCGCTCTCCACCTCTGCGCCGCTCTGGCGCAAAGCCAGGCTCAACACGGCGAGCGTATCTTCGTCATCATCTACAAGCAACAGCCGCGCGCCGGCAAGCGACAGGCGCGGCTCAGGCTCCGCGGTAGCCGCAACCGGCGGCGCAAGCAGACCGGCCGGATCGGCGAGCGGCAAGCGAACTGTAAAGGTCGCGCCCTGGTTCTGGCCCGCGCTGCGAGCTTCGACCGTGCCGCCATGCAATTCGACCAGATGGCGCACAATCGCCAGCCCTAAGCCGAGGCCGCCATGTTTGCGCGTGTAAGAGCTGTCGGCCTGACGGAAGCGGTCGAAGACATGCGGCAGAAAGTCTGCGCTGATTCCCTGCCCCGTGTCGCTCACGGTGATCTCGGCGCCGCCTGTTTGCCTGGACAACGCGACGCTCACCTCGCCGCCATCCGGGGTGAACTTGATGGCATTCGACAACAGGTTCCAGACAATCTGCTGCAAGCGGTCGGGGTCGCAGTGAACATCGTCGTCCGGTTGCGCAAGCTGTGTGCGCAGGCGAATCTTTTTAGCGGTGGCGGCATGGCGGACGGTTTCGATGGCGGCTTCGATGATCGGCGCCAGCCGCACGGCCCGCACATCCAGGCGCAGCTTGCCGGTCATGATGCGCGACACGTCAAGAATGTCGTTGATGATCTGAGTCTGCGCATGCACATTGCGCTCGATGACTTCGAGCCCGCTGGCAAGCATCGCGGCGTCCACTCGCTGACTGCGCAGCATGTGTGTCCAGCCGAGCAGCGGCGTCAGCGGCGTGCGCAGCTCGTGTGACACGGTGGCGAGGAATTCGTCTTTCAAGCGGTTCGACTCTTCGGCCTGGACGCGCAAGCGGCGCTGCTCTTGAAACGACTCGGCGGTGGTCATCGCCGCCGACGCCAGATTCGCCAGCGCCGTGGCGATGCGCATCTCTGCCTGGGTGAACCGATGCGGGTCTTTGAAGTAGAAGGCGATGGTGCCAGAGTTCTCGCCGTACAGGTGCAGCGGCACGGCGAACAGCGAGCGAATGCCCTCGGCCCTGTACAGGTCCGTGCGACCGGCGAGCAGCGGGTCTTGCTCGACGTCCTGGCTCGTAATGGTTGGAACCAGCGATGGCGGGATTGCCCCGAGCGTATCTATCGTCACCTGCCGGTAAGTTTCCGACAGGCCCTCGGCGCAGCCGATCTCCCAGCGGCCCGCGCTCTCTCTGTAGCGCCAGACGGCATAGGCATCGGCAGGCACCAGCCGGCGCGACAGGTCGAGGACGGCTTTGAGAACCGCCTCCGGGTCGAGCGAAGTCAGCAAGACGCCCGACGCATCGATCAACAGCGAAAGCTGCTCTTCGACGCTGCGGTGCAGGCGCGTCGTCTCTTCGATCTGCTTGCGCGCGCTGATGTCGCTGGTCGTGCTGAGAATGTAGGGCTCGCCGCCGATCTGAATGATCTCGGCAGACATCAGTCCCCAGCGCCGCTCGCCGGCGCGCGTGCAATATTCAAACTCGAACTCTTTCAGCCGGCCCTGCTCCGCGAGCAGGCGCGCCGCACGGTCGAAATAGCTCGGGTCGGCGAGAAAGCCAAGGTCGGCAATCGTGTGGCCGACGACTTCGTCGCGCGCGTAGCCGCTGATGCGCAGGAAGCTGTCGTTGACTTCGACGAAGCGGCCATCGCGGATGGCGTGGATCGCCATCGGGTCGGGGTTGGCTTTGAAGGCTGTCGAGAAGCACTCTTCGGAAGCCTTCAAAACCTGTGTGGCGCGCCGCTGCTCGATGGCAAAGGCGACGTGGCCGGCGATGATCTGCGCGAGCTGCACTTCACTGGCGGCGTACGAGTGCGGCGCATTGTAGTAGACCATGAATTTGCCGAGCAGCCGCCCGCGGCTGACCAGCGGGATGAAGGCGACGGCGCGAATGCCTTCGCGCTTCAGCGCCCCGCGCAAGCCATCGGCCATCGGCGCATGCTCGACGTTGGCGATCAGTACAGGCTGCGGGTCTGTGTCTTCCAGCGTCCAGGGCGTGTGGCCTTCGACGGCGCCGCGATATTGCTCGGAGAGCCCGCGCCATGCCTTGAAGCGCATCACGCCGTCGCCCTCCAGCAGCAGGATGGCGGCGCGATCCGCCGCCGCCGTGTCTTGCAAGCCGTTCAAGGCTTCTTCGTAAATTTCTTCGATCTGCTTGGCGCGGCCAATCGCCGCGATCAACTGGTAAATGGTTTCGAGAGGGTTAGACGGCGAATTCGAATAGGCGGCAACATCTTTCATTACGGTGGCGCTCCGGCCTTAAGAAATGATTATCAGGCTCTGCTGGCAAAATCCCCAATGTTCGACTGGAGGCTCCAACTGGAGGCTGAAACCAGTTTACACAGCTTGCCCGGACGTGACAATCGTATTTACGCCCTGAAATTTTCTGTGCTAGTATCATCGGTGGACGCGCCTCTGATCTCATTTAATCTCATTTTCTAAACTCTGCTGATGAGCCAAACACCGGAACCGCCTGTGGCTACTCCAGGCTGGGCCAGACGCCACAAACGCCAACTGATGATTGCCGGGGGCAGTTTTCTCCTGATCATCATTGCGCTTGCCCTGTTTGGCGTTTACTACATCCGTTCCGGGCGACTCAACCACTTCATCATCGTCCAGGTGCAACGGGCGCTTGCCGATTACGGCGTGCGCGCGGAGGTCGGCGGCCTCGACCTGTCGTGGGGCATACGCACCGCCAAGGCGCACGACATCAAGCTCTACAATCAGCAGACCGATCAACTGATCGGCACGATTGATAACGTTGAAATTGTCGTCGAGATTCCTAACCCCTTCGCCCTGCGCCTGCGACGCGAGATCATCTTCAAGCGCGTCGAGCTCAACAACCTGCAAGCCTATGTCGAGATAGACGCGCAGGGAAAGACGAACTTCGCCGGACTGCACAACCCGCCGCCGAGCGCGCCGAGCCGCATCAGCTTCGATTTTTCGGGACTCGTCGGCACGCTCACCACCGGCACGCTGCACGTCAACGATCAAGCGCACCAGATCACCGGCGACCTGGAAAATCTCCATGCGGTCGCGAGCCCGGTGGCCACGGGCTTAGGGACCAACCTGCAATTCACCGCCGGCACCAGCCACTTGCGTTACCAGGGGCGCGACACCAGCATCGATAGCCTGGACATGGCCGCCGACGTTGGACTGACCGGGGTAACGCTCGATCACTTCAACCTGCGCTCGCCTCTGGGCGAAGTCAACACCAGCGGCAAGCTCGACACGCTGGCCGGCTTGAGTTACAACGCCAACCTCCAGACGCGTGTCGCGCTCGCCGAAGTCTCGCGGGTTCTGGCTCCCGACCTGCGCTTGCAAGGCGCGGCCGCCTTTAACGGCAACCTCAGCGGCGACGGCGCGAAGTACAAGATCACCGGCGCGCTGACCGGCGAAGACCTGACCGCAGCGGGCGACCGCGTGCGCGCCGCAAGCGTCGAAGACATCAACGTCGAATCCGACGGTGAGCGCATCACTTTCACGAGCAGCCGCGCTCACGCCACGGCGGCCGCCGTCGCCGGCAATCAACTGGCCGGCGTCCAGATCAGCGGCATCAACGGCGAGATCAAAGACGGCGTGACGCTGGCCAACGTGCAACACCTGGCGGTCGGGCGCGTCGGCTTAGCTCAAGGTCAGGTGCAGGACATTCGCGCCGGCGACATCCGCGCCGAAATCCGCGACGGGCGAACGCTGGCGACGGTGCGACAGGTGACCGTCGCGCGGGTGGCGCTCAAGGCCGGGCAGATCAACGGCATCACGCTGCGCGACACGGCGGCCAACATCAACGGCAGCGTCTATCAAGTCAAAGGCAGTCTCGACGTGCGCGGTGGCCAGGTACGCGGCACACAGATCGGCCCCGTGCGCGGCCAACTGGTCGCCGATAACAACGCCGTGGCGCTCAACCGCTTCAACGCGTCGTTGATGGGCGGCACCGCCACCGGCGACGCCGTCATCGCCACAGGCCGGCGCGGCGCGTCACGTTTGACCGCCAGTCTCAACAACCTGAAGACCGGCGAAGTCTTCAAGCTCCTCGAAGTCAACAACCAGCCGCTCACCGGCAGCATCAATAGCCAGGTGCGCGTCAGCTGGCCCGGCACCAACTTTGAATCGCTGAGCGGCAACCTGTCGGCGCACCTGACGGCGGAGACGACGCAGACCGACAGCGCCATCCCTGTGACCGGCGATGTCGCCGTCCGCGCCCAGAGCGGCAACTTCAACGTCGAGCAGTTGACGCTGGCGACCAACGCCTCGCAGTTGACCGCCAGCGGGCGCGTCGCCGCAAAAGGCGACTCGTCTGATCTGAATTTCTCGCTCACTTCGACCCATGCCGAAGAGCTACAGACCATCGCTTACTCGATCAACAGCGTCAAAGATGCGGTGGCGTCGTACGAGCCGCGACTGGCCGGCGACTTCCGCTTCGACGGGCGCGTCAGCGGCTCGTTGAGCGACCCGGCAATCGAAGGCGACCTGAACGCCGCCAACATCGGCGCGCACGATCAGCCGGTCGGCAGCCTGACGGGTCACGTCCGGCTGACGCCGCAAGAGGTGGCTTTTGAAAATGGCGTGCTGGCGACGGTCGACGGCGGCTCGGCGCGCTTCACTTACTCAGCGCCGCGCGCCGAAGTCGCGACCTCTGGCCGCTTGGACGCCACCATCGATCACATCAACATTGAAACGATCACCTCAGCCGCCGGCCTGTCGAGCCAGCAGAAATTGATCACGGGCAGCTTGAATGGCGAAGCCCACCTGACAGGCTTGCCCGGCTCGCCGACCGGGACCGCGACCCTGACGCTGAACAACGGCACGATTGAAGGCCAGGCGGCAGAGAACGCCAACGCCAGTCTGGTCTTTGATGGGCGCACGGCAAGGCTTGACCGCGCCGACCTGCGATTCGCGCAGGGCCAGTTGACCGCCAGCGGCCAGTACGATCTGAAGACGAATGATTTCCAACTGCAAGCCCGCGCCGACAACGTTGACCTGAATCAACTGGCGACTTCGCTCAACCTCTCGGCCAGCGTCACTGGCACGGCGGGCGCGACCGTGCAGGCGACTGGCAACACCAAAGACCTCGGCGAGCTAAAGGTCGAAGCGACGGCTCAGGGCAAGGACGTGACGATCAACGGGCGCAGCGCCGGCGAGCTGAGCTTGACGGCGCGCACCAACCCCGGCGGCCGCGTTGACGTTGATTTCGTAACCGGCATCGTTGGCAAGCCTCAAGCCGTTCACGCCAGCATCGAGCTGCGCCGACCGGGCCGCCCGATCACCGTCGAATCCACTTTCGATAATCTCGATCTCGCGCCGCTGGTCGCCGCCTTCGCGCCCGACGCGGCAGTCACAGGCACAGTGAATGGCCGGCTCTACGTCATCGGCCCGATTGAAAACGCCGATGGCGAGATGACGCTCGATCACCTGCGCGGCGACCTTACGCTCAATACCATCGCGCTCAACGTCGAAGGCCGCGCCGTCAACATTCAGACGCCGGTCTCGGTGATCGTCAACGGCCCTGAAGTCAATCTCAGCCAGACGCGCATCTCCGGCCAGGGATTCGATTTTAGATTAGGCGGCACGCTCGCACTGAACGGCGACGCGCCCGTGAATTTCGCGCTCACCGGCGCGGCCCACCTCGCAGAGCTTGGCCAGGTGAGCCCGGACCTCTTGCTCGGCGGCACCATCGCGGTTGACGCGCGGCTGACCGGCAAGATCAGCGACCCGCGCCTGGCGGGCGAGATTCGCCTTGAGCAGATTTCGGCATCCGGCGACGCTCTGCCGCTCGGCATCTTCAACGGCAATGGCCGCATCACGCTCGGCGCCGACCGCATCACGCTCGAAAGCTTCACGGCGCAGGCCAACGACGGCAACCTGAATGCCAGCGGCGAGGTGCGCCTCGCCGGGCTGCGCCCGCAAGACTGGCACTTCACCGCCGTCGGCAACAACGTCAACGTGATTTACGAAGGCGCGTCGATCATCGCCAACGCCAACCTTGACCTGACGGGCAACACAGACCGCCAGGTGTTGAGCGGCACGATCAACATTCCCGAAGGCGACTACACCACGAATCTCGACTTTGCCAGCATGGCCAACGGCAGCGGCGGCGCCGATGGCTTGAGCTTTGGCAGCGGCAGCGGCGGTTCGACCACAGGCCGAGGGCCGCTCGGCTTGCCGCCTCTCGGCCTCGACCTGCGCATCAACGCGCCGGGCACGTTGTTGATCCGCAATCAGCAAGTCAACACCGTCGGCACGGCGGCGCTGTCGATTGGCGGCACGGCGACCGACCCGAATATCACCGGGCGCGTGGCGGTCGAAGGCGGCACGATCAAGCTGCGCGCACAGCGTTACGACATCACCACCGGCACGCTCGACTTTCCGGGCGGCGGCTCGACCCCTGTGGTCAATCTCCAGACCGAAGCCGACATCAGCAACTATCACGTTTATGTCGGACTGCAAGGGCCGCTCGATCAGATGGAAGTGACGCTGCGCTCCGACCCCGACCTGCCGCGCTCGGACGTGCTATCGCTGGTGGCGACCGGCCACATCAATTCGAGCACGCTCGCCAGCCAGGACCTGGTTTCGTCGGGGCTGGGCGCGGCGGCCTCGCTGCTCTCCGAGCAGTTCATCTCGCAGCCGACCGAATCGCTGCTCGGACTGAATCGCTTCCAGATCGATCCGGTGCTTGAGCCTAACTCGAACCCGGCGGCGCGGCTGACGATTGGCAAACAGCTGACACGCGATCTGTCGTTCACCTACTCGACCAACGTCGGCAGCGAGCAAGATCAGAGCGTCATCGTCGAGTACATTTTGTCGAACCGCTTTTCCGGCCTTGCCTCGTACACGCAAGGCGGCACGTTCAACAGCGGCACGACGACCGACAGCAACTTCACCATCGAGATGCGCGGGCGCACGCGCTTTGCGCTCGGCTTTGAACAACCTGTGAGCAGCGCGCCGGGCCGCAACACCGCGCCGCCGCGCGCCCCGCTGCCGCCCGCCGAAGTCATGCTGGTCAACCCCGCCGGGGTGAAGCTGAGCAACCGCAAGCTGCGCGATCTGGTGCCGGTCGAAACTCAGGGCTTCAGCCGCGCGCTGGCACGGTTAGGCGAGCGCAACCTGGAAAATTACCTGCAAGAGCAGGGCTACTTCTTTGCGACCGTGCATTCGCGCTGCGAGCCTGTGGAGTGCAGCGGCGCGCCCGTCCGCCTGTTTTACGACGTGCAGCCGGGGCAGCGTTACGACCTGGACGAGATTCGTCTCGAAGGCACGAACGAGATCGGCATGGGCGATGTCGGCAGCGACCTGCAATCAAAGAAAGCGAGCTTCGTCGGGGCTGTGCCAATACTCAAATCGCTGCCGCTGATTGGCGGGCTGGCGCGCGGCATCACCAGCAACGACCGCATTCGCCGCGACCGCGAAACCATTCGCAATCGCATGGCCGACCTCGGCTTCCGCTCGGCGCGCGTCACGTCGCGCATTGATACCAAGCCGCAGAGCGAAGACCTGGTGCTGATCTTCCACGTTGACGAAGGCACGCGCGCGACCGTCGCCGACGTCGCCTTCAACGGCAACACCGTCTTTGCCGCAAACGAGCTGCGTGACCGCGTGGCGCTCAAGGAAGGCGAAGCCTTCTCGCCGAGCAAGGCCCGCGAGACGACCAAGAACGTCAAGGTGTTTTATGGCGATCACGGCTTCCTGGACGCGACCGCGCCGTACACGATTGTTGATCTGTCGGCGGATCGCGTCGCGCTGCAATACAACATCAGCGAAGGCCCGCGCGCTATCGTCGCCGCGATTGAGGTGACCGGTCAGACCAAGACCCGCGAAGCCTCGATCCGCCGTTTCTTCGCTTTCAAAGAAGGCGACGTGCTGACGCCCGAGTTGATTCGCCACACGCAGCGCGACCTCTACGCGACCGGCGCCTTCAGCGAAATCGCCATCCGCCACGAGCCGATGCCGGGCGGCAACCCGGACGCCCGCCGCGTCACCGTGCGAGTGACCGAAGCGAAGCCTCTGCTCGTGGTTTATGGTCTCGGCTTTTCAACCGACGAAGGGCCGCGCGGCTCGCTGCAACTGACCGACACCAACCTGTTCGGGCGGGCGAATTCAATCTCGATGCGGACGCGCGCCAGCTTCCGCGAGCAGCTCTTACAGTTGCAGTACACAGACCTGCGCATCTGGAGCAGCAACTGGGCAGCGACGCTGTCGGGATTTTATGACAGTAATACCAACCTGCACACACTGGTGCAGCGGCGGCTGGTCGGCGGCGGCACCGCGTCGAACAATGGGCCGAGCTTTGGCATCCAGCGCTTCGTCGTCTTCCTGCAAGCCGAGCGCAAGTTCTCGGACATCACCGCGCTGCGTTTCCGTTACAGCTTCGAAAACAGCAAGCTGAGCAACCCGCAGGACATCCCGCTCGAAGAGATCGTCCGCAACGAGCAGGCGATACGGCTCGGCTTGTTTTCAGCCGGGCTGACGCGCGACACGCGCAACTCGGCGCTCAATCCGACGAAGGGCGAGCTCATTAGCGTCGAGCATTCGATTGCGGCGCGGCCTTTCGGCGGCAACGAAGCTTTCAATAAATTCTTTGCCAATTACCAGCGCTATTATCAATTCGACAAGATGACGCCGGGGCTCCGTGACACGGTGCTGGCGTTCGCGGCGCGCCTCGGACTGGCCAAGCCATACGCCGTCCGTGGCACCGGCCCGAACGGCGCGATCACTGAAGCCGACGAGGTACTGCCGATCAGCGAGCGCTTCTTTGCCGGCGGCGCGACGACGCTGCGCGGCTTTAAGTTCGAGCAGGCCGGGCCGCAAGCCATCCTCGAACCGCGCAATGCGATGGAGCTGCCGACGCTGGTGCCGCTGGGCGGCGATGCGATGCTGGTGATGAATTTCGAGCTGCGCTACCCGCTGACCAAACAATTGCGGCTGGTGCCGTTCTACGACTTTGGTAACGTCTTTCGCCGGGTGAGCGATATGAGCTTCGGCGGGATGACGCATACCATCGGGCTGGGATTGCGGCTCGACACGCCCATCGGCCCGGTCGGCATAGATTACGGATACCTGCTCAACCCGCCATCGTTTATGAGCGCCACCGGCGTCATCCTGCGACAGCCGCAAGGCGTCATCCACATCCGCTTCGGGCAGACCTTCTGACGTGTGGCGCAATCTGTCAGATTGCGCGAGCCAATGCGCAATCTGACAGATTGCGCTACACCCGATTGCAATCCCCTCTAAAACGCGCGCCTGACCGCGCTGCCGACGCGCTTGAGCCCGCTGCCGATCTTCCTTCCGAGCCAGAGAAACGCTTTCCCGCCGCCTTTGCCGAAATGTTTAACGCCGCTGGTGAAGTGCTCGCCGACCAGCGCCATCTCGTGGCCGCCTTTGCGCCATTGATCGCCAATTGTATTCGAGCTTACAGTCGGCGGGCGAGCCGTCGGTGTATCGGGCGGGCGGCGCAGAGGCGTAGCCAGCGAGCCCTGGCGCAGTGGCGCAGCGGTTCCCACAGGCCGCGGCTCCTGCCGGCGCGCATCAACATTTGGCCGCGAGCCGGGCGGACGATGAATCGCTGGCGGCTCGCCTCGGACGGCTTGCGCGCTGGAGGTCGAGGCAGGTGGAGCGGGCCGAGAAGGCTCAGGGCCTGGCACGGATGGCGTTGCTTCGGGGCCAGGCTCGGCACCGATGGCCGGTTCCGCAGCCGGGGAGCTATCGGGCTGATCCGCCGCGGCGCGGGAATCGTCAGGTGACGGCTCAGTCGCGGCAATCGGCGGCGGCGCCTGCAACGTCTCTGCGGGCCGCATACGCAGCCAGATTGCGACGGCAATGCCGGCAAGCACGATAAGCAGCGCCGCCACATAATACTTAAAATTGCTGCGCGGCTGTGGCGGCGCTGGCGTGTCGCGCCGTGCCAGCGCGGCGCTCTGTGTGTAAGGCTCAAGGGCAAGCTCGGCAGAGCGCGCTTGAGTAACGACCGGCGATGGCGTCGCTTCTTCGCCGCGGCCTCGGTCAAGAGTGACCGGCGGCGGCTCGGCCTCGGGCGCTGCTTCGGGGGCTGCAATTTCAAGCGGCTCTGCTTCAGGCGTTGCAATTTCAACGGGCACCGGCGCGACATCGCTGACTGCGGCTTTGCTCTCAAGAAGCCTCTGGACCACCTCGACCAGCTCGCTTGAAGTAAAGGGTTGGCTCAGGTAGACGGTCGCTCCGGCTCTTGAAGCGATCTTGCGATTGATGGCGTCGAAATGGTTATCGAGAAGCACCACCGGCACGGACTGGAGCGGCGGCTCCTGCCTGACATACTGGCAAAGCGCATAGCCATCCTTGCCGGGCAGCGCAATCTCGGCGACCAGCACGTCGGGCGGCAGCGTCTTCAGCAGATTGAAGGCGGTCGTGCCGTCGTCGGCGCTCATGTTTTGAATCCGCGCGGCATTCAGCGCCTCGGTGGCCGCGCGCCGAAGCTGCGGATCGGCAATGGCAAGCAAAACTCGGCTCGACATAATGAACGTCTTCGATCTCTGGGGAGGGCGTGTAAAAGGTGGGTTGATCGCCGGCAAGCGTCTAACAGAAGATTTTAGGTCGCCGCAGTTAAAACCACAAGCCCGCCCCTGACGCCGCATGAAAGGCCCGCGATGGGAACGCCGCTTGACTAATTTTTGCTTGAACCTTATTCTTTAATCAAACGTTTGATTAATTCGAGGTAAGCATGGCAAGACTGAAGACCGACGACCCGGAGGCGCGAGCGAAGATACTGGCGGCGGCAGAGACACTGTTTGCCGAACACGGCTTCGCCGGCGTCGGCGTCCGCCAGATCGCCGCGGCGGCGGGCGTCAATGGCGCGATGATTCATTACTATTTCGGCAACAAAGAAAACCTCTATGTCGCGGTCATCGAGAATGCTGCCGCGACTGTGCGCAGCCTGATCGCCGGAGCCATCGAGAGCGCGACGTCGCTCGAAGAACGGCTGACGCGCTTCGTGAAAGCCTATGCCGGCTACCTCTTCGACCACCCGCACCTGGCGCGCATCCTGTCGCGCGAGATGCTATCAGGCGGCAAATACTTTATGCAGATATTCCCGAAGTACGCCCCGACCAATTACGGCATGCTGCGCGAAGCGATGGCCGAAGGCGTGCGCCGCGGCGAGTTGCGGGCGATTGATGTTGATCTTGCGCCCGTCAGCCTGATCGGCATGATCGTGGTGTTTCAGTTGCTCCGCCCGATTGTCGCGCTCGGGCTTGGCAAGCTGCAATACGACGAGCGCTTCATCGAGCGGCTGGCGGCGCACACCATCGATCTTTTCTTAAACGGCGCGGCCGGCACGGATCAACCGTCCGCCGGCCAGCGCGCCCGTCAAGCGACGGCGACGCGCCGCCGAAAGGGGCAACGATGATGACAAGCAGATTCCGCAAAACATTGTTGGTTGGCCTGCTGGCGTTCGTGGCCGTTGGCGCGGCGGCAACCGTGAAGTATTTCACCAGCCGCGCCGCTACCGACCGCCTGGTGCTTTCCGGAAACATCGAGGCCGACGAGATTCACATTGGCTCGAAGATCGGCGGGCGCATCCGTGAAGTGCTGGTGCGCGAAGGTCAAGAGGTCAAGCAGGGTGAGCCGCTGATCCGCTTCGAGGCTTATGACCTGAGCGCCCGGCGCGCCGACGCCGAGGCCGCCGTCGCTCAAGCCGACGCCAATTATCAAAAGTTGCAGAACGGCTTTCGCCCCGAAGAAGTCGCGCAGGCCAAGGCGCAGGCCGAGGCCGCATGGATGACGCTCGAAGAAGCGCGCAACGGCCCGCGCCGCCAGGAGATTGGCGCGGCGCGCGCTCAACTGGAATCGGCCAACGCCGATTACGACGTCGCCCGCGCGACGCTGGCGCGCGTCGAAAAACTGGTGCGCGACGGCATTCAATCCAAGCAGGATTACGATAACGCCCGTGCGGCGTTTGACCGCGCCAGCGGCCAGCGCGAAGCCGCCAGACAAAGACTCGATATGCTGCTCGCCGGGACGCGCAGCGAAGAGGTCAAGCGCGCCGAGCGCCAATACAACGAAGCTGCTGCTCAGTATCAAATGACCCGGCGCGGCTCGCGCAAAGAAGACGTCGCCGCCGCCCACGCGCAACTGGAACGCGCCCGCGCCGCGCTCGAACAGATCAACACGCAGCTCGGCGAGCTTGAAGTCCGCGCGCCTGCCGACGCCTTCGTCGAAGTGCTGCGCGTGCGGCCCGGCGATTTGATCAACCCGAACGCGCCGGTCGCCACGCTCGTCGAGCTGAACCGCCTGTGGGTGCGTGTCTACATGCCTGAGCCGGAGCTGGGCTATGCGCAGCTCGGCAAAGAGGTGACGGTTAAAGTTGACACCTACAAGAACGAAGCCTTCAAAGGGACGATTGAGCACATCGCCAGCCGCGGCGAGTTCACGCCGCGCAACGTGCAGACACGCAGCGAGCGCGAGCATCAGGTCTTTGCCCTGCGCGTCCGCGTTGATAACAGCTCGCACCTGCTGCGCGCCGGCATGGCCGCCGACGTGAGCATAATGAAATGAGAAGTCAGGAGTCAGAAGTCAGGAGTCAGAATGAATTTAGAAGGTGCAGCAAGTGTACTCACGGCCGCCGACTTCCTTTTTCATTCTGACTTCTGACTCCTGACTCCTGACTCCTGATGTTTATGGATACAGCAATCGAAATTCACGGGCTGACGAAACGCTTCGGCAACTTCACCGCCGTCAACGGGGTGAGCTTTGCCGTCGCCGGCGGCGAGATATTCGGCTTCCTCGGCCCCAATGGGTCGGGCAAGTCAACGATCATCCGCATGCTCTGCGGGCTGATTACGCCGACTGCCGGGACAGCGACCGTTGCCGGCTTCAACATCCTCAAACAGATCGATCAGGTTCGCCAGAGCATCGGTTATATGTCGCAGCAGTTCAGCCTCTACACCGACCTGACGGTGTGGGAGAACATCAATTTTTACGCGCACGTCTATGGCCTGAAAGGCGAGCGATTGAAGGCGCGCCGCGACGCGGTCATCGAGCTGACGCACATCAGCCGCTTCACAGAGCGTCGCGCCGGGATGCTCTCAGGCGGCTGGAAGCAGCGGTTGGCGCTCGCCTGTGCGCTGGTTCACGAACCGCAGATCATCTTTCTGGACGAGCCGACCGCCGGCATTGACCCGGTGGCGCGGCGCGAGCTGTGGGATCTGTTCTTTCAGCTTTCGGGCCAGGGCATCACGCTGTTTGTGACGACGCACTACATGGACGAAGCCGAGCGCTGCGCCCGCGTCGGTTATATCTACAACTCGCGACTGATTACCTATGGCGCGCCTGACACGCTCAAGCAGATGGCCGAAGTGACGCCGCCCGACCTGAAGTGGGCCGAAGTCAGTTGCCCGAACACTACGGTGGCGCTGGCCGAGCTGAAGCGCGTCGATTACGTCCACAGCGCGACGATCTTCGGGCAATCGATTCACCTGTTGATGAATAACGATGTGCCGATTGAGCGATTGAAAGCAACGCTGGCAGGCATCGGCATCACCGATGTCGAAGCGACACCGGCGCGGCCTTCGCTCGAAGACGTTTTCGTGACCCTGACCCGTCGCCACGCGGGCAACGGGAGCTGAGAGGCGAGCGATGTTCAAAGGATTCAGCTCGATCTTCTACAAAGAGATCATTCAGATCAGCCGCGACCCGGTGACGCTGGTGCTGATGCTGATCGTCCCGATGTTCCAGTTGACGGTCTTCGGGTATGCCATCAACACCGACGTCCGCAATATCAAGACGGTGGTTTACAACCTCGACGTCGGCCAGCCGTCGCGCGACCTGATCGCCGCGTTTGAAAACACCGACTACTTCATGATTACCGAGCACGTCAGCTCTGACGACGCCTTGAACCACGCCATCGTCACCGGGCGCGCCAAGGTCGGCATCAAGATTCCGCCCGATTACTCCGACCGCTTGCTGAACGACCAACAGGCGACCGTGCTGGTCTTGATTGACGGGTCGGATTCGAGCATCGCCTCGCAGAGTCTTCAGGTTTCGACTTCGGTCGGGATGTCACAATCGATCCTCAGGCTGAGCAGCACGCTCAGCCCCGCGGGGCTGCCGGTTGACGTGCGCCCGAAGATGCTGTTCAACCCCGATATGCGCTCGGCCAATTTCATGGTGCCGGGCCTGGTGGCGGTGATTCTGCAAATCATTACGACGATGCTGACCGCCTTCTCAATCGTCCGCGAGCGCGAGCGCGGCACGCTCGAACAACTGCTGGTGACGCCCGTCCGCCCGTTCGGCCTAATGCTGGGCAAGCTGGTGCCTTACGGGCTGATCGGTATCTTTGAAACGCTGACGGTGCTGGCGGTGATGCGCATCATCTTCGACGTGCCGATCAATGGCTCGCTGCTGTTGCTTATCGGGCTGTCGGTGATCTTCTTGTTTACGGCGCTGGCCATCGGCCTGCTGATTTCGACGAGGGCGCAGAATCAGATGCAGGCGCTACAACTGGCGTGGTTGATTATGCTGCCATCGGTATTGCTGTCGGGTTTCATGTTTCCGCGCGATTCGATGCCGGTCGCCATGCAGGCGGTCGGTTTTGTCGTGCCGGCGACGCACTTCATGGAGATCATCCGCGGCATCGTGCTGCGTGGCGCGACGTTTATGGATTTACTGCCAGAGGTCATCACGCTCGCGGCGATGGGGGTGGTGCTGCTGATCTTGAGCGCCGTGCAGTTCCACAAGAAGCTTGCATGAAGCAGGGATAAAAAAGTGTGGGCGCTGCGGCGGCCCTTGCCGTCACAACGCCCAGTGAGTAATGGAGGAGGATTCACCCCAAGCGACAACGCTTAGTAGGGCAACCCGCAAGCGCGATGATCAGGCGCATTTAAGTTCACCGCGCTGCGGTTGCTTGGTTCACTCACACTCCTTATAACGCGACACCGGCGGGTTGGTTTCAAAAAAACATCAGAGCAAATTCGCGGCGGGCGGCGCCAAAAAAATTAATGGGGCGCCCGCGTGAGCGCCCCATTTTCCCAAGGAGAAGGATATTCTGTTCTGAGCCTGGTTCCTTATCTCGGTCGAAGAAATGCTTGTAACATCCCGCCCGGCCTGCTTCAGGATCACTGCTCAGTTGCTTAAACGTCCGTGCGCGGAATTTGTTCCCACCTGCCGGCGCACGGCTGCACCGGTTGTCGCGGCGGGCCGGCTTCTCTAAATCGAGACAACTTTTTACAACCCGGCGAATCAGGCGCGGCGGCGACGGGGTCGGCGGCGGGCGGGCGCGGCGAGCTTATCCAGCCACTTGATCGCCTCTTGATAGCGCTCGAACTTCAGCTCGTCGGCGCGGAACTGGCGCGAATGATACACGGTGCGGTCGGCGAGACGACGCGGCGGGTGCTTGGCGTGCAGCATCTCGTGGTAGAGGACATATTCGACGACAAAGCGCGGGATGCGGGCTTCGTCGAGCGTTCGGCTGATGATGATGGCGCCATGCAGGTGATCGTGATGGCCGAGCACGCGATGGGTTTTCTGCTGGCTCCACGAGAGCCGCGGCTTTGCGAGCTGGCCGCCGAAGTAGCGCGCATTCAGGCTGTCGAATAACTCGTCGAGGTCATACGTCTGGCCGAGCGGCGAGGTCGTCAGCTTGTATCCGCGTGTGCGCCGCGTCGCGTCCGTGGCGTTGAGGATCGCCGGCTGGCGCGCGTACTCGCGATAGGTGCGCTCATGCTCGGCGGCGGCCTTGCGGCGATAGAGTTTGGCTACAAGAATGCTGGCCAGCGCGTACAGCACTTCGCGCGGCGAATGCTTGAGGATGTCCGAGATGCGCGCGTAAACCCGCCCCTGGCGCAGGCGTATGGTTGAAGAGAGGCCGGCGTAGGGATAGAAGCTCGCTTCGACCGCCGGGCGCGCTTTGTCCCCGACCAGCTCGCGCAAGGCTTCGTCAAAGATGGCGTCGAGGTCCGCCCCTGTCGCCTCAACGGCGTCGAAATCGAAATACAATTGTTCGCGATCTTGCATGAGCCGTCGTCAGCAGTCAGTTGCCAGTTGCCAGTTAGGAGATGTTTGGGACGACTGCTGGCAACTGACTACTGGCTACTTCTTCGCCGGGCGGTCGTCCGGTTCGAGATAGCGTTCGCGGAATTTCAGGTCGAGCTGTTTGTTATCCGGCGTGCCGTCGCCATCAAGGTCCACCTCGACTTTGATCTTGCGCTCTTTGCCTTCGCGCCGCGTATTGGTCGGCGCATAGCCGACGTTATACTGCGTCCGCAGCATCGCCGAAATGCTCTGCATAATGGCCGGCAATTCGCTCTCGAAGGTCATCGGGAAGTAAGCGCCGCCCGACATCGTGGCAAACGTCTTCAAAGCGTTCTGCGCCTGCAAGAAGCTCAGCCGCCAGTCCGGTCCCAGGCGGTCGCCATACTTCTTATCGAAGAGGTGGCCGGTGTGGACGCTGAATACGGGCACGCCGGCGCGGGCGACGATCTTTAGCGCCTTGTCATAAGTGATCCGGCTGAAAGTGTCCATGCCGAGCGTGATTAAAATCACCGCCGTGTGGCCTTCGACCTCCGACAAGCCGTTATACTCTGACGGGCCGTTCTCTTCGTCATAAAGCTGGATCGCCTTGCCGCCTAGGAGCGCGAACGACAGCGCGTCCCAGAGGTTGGTCTCGCGGAAGTTCAGCATGTCGCGATAGCCGGACACCACCGCCTGGCGCAGCCGGTTGCGGTCGTCGGTGAAGTCGGTGACGACTTTCGGCTTCATGGCAAAAGTGACGAGCGCGATCTGATCCTCTTTTTTGACGAAGCCGTCAACAAAGATGGCCGCCGCCTGAAAAATCTCCTGCGCAAAGGTGGGATCAAAATAGTTACTGATAAAGTGATTGCCGCGATTATTTTCGAGCAACAGCACGGCGGTCATCGGCCCTTCGCCGTTGCGAAAGTTGGTGATCTCCTGCTTAACGCCGTCTTCATAGATGGTGAAATTCTTCTGCGTGAGATTGCTATAGATGCGGCCCGATTTCTTATCGATGACGGTGACGTCAACGTTGACGACCTGGGTGCCGATCTTGATCACCTGCTCGTCCTTGCCGATCTTGTTGGGCATGGGCGGCGCCGGCTCTTGCGGCTCCGACGGTTTGCCTTTTTGCTCGTCAACTTTTTTTTCGACCTTCTTCTTCTCCGGCTGGCGTCCGCTCTGCGCCTCGACGCCGTGGCCGGGCCAGGCAGAAACGGCGACCAACCCGGCGAGCAACACGGCAATCGCCGGCGGTCGCAAGAATGCAAATGACTTCATACATCCTCCGTATCTGTAGTGAGTGGCACGCCTCAAAGAGAGATTGGGCTGGAACCTGTGAAGCGAATGCCTACTTCTATCTTAGCAGAGAGCCTCGGACGGTGGGAAGGAGTGACGGATGGCCGTTACTGCTGAAAGAAGCGGCTGCGCCGGAAGACGCGGTCATCGAAGTAGCCGCGCAGCAGCTCGATGCGGTCGCCATTATCGCCGACAATCACCGTGACCACGTCGTAGCGATAGGCTTCCATCGCGACATTCATCAGTTGGCGATAACGGCGGGCGGCGCGGGCAATCTGCCGCTGCTTGCGCAGGTCAACGGCCCGCTCAGGCGCGGCGAACTCGCCCGAGCTGCGCGTCTTGACTTCGATGAAGCAGAGCGTTTCTCGGTCGTAAGCGATAAGGTCAATCTCGGCGGTGAGCTTCTGCCCGGAGAGCGCCCGCCCCAGCGGCACGCGGAAATTGGTCGCGACGATTTCGTAGCCCTGATTACGTTTCAGGTAATCGAGCGCCGCCGCTTCGCCGCGCTCGCCCAGCTCAAGATGTGCGGCGCGCGGCGCGTGCCGGTCATCGGGCCATAGATTTTTTAATGCGCCGAACATCTTGCCTCCCGCGAGCTTCGCCGCCAAGTTGCGGCCCGATTATACACCTCACAGGCCGACGCCGGAACCATTCAGTCGCCGCGGTTGACAGCCCCCGCGGGCATTGCATATAGTGCAGGCTCAGCCGATCAATCCACCATCAGGAGATGCCAATGAGCGCGCAGGAAAAGCTCTCTTTCATCAACGATCCCAACCTCAAAATCTTGATCAGCGAAGACGAGTTGCGGGCGCGCGTGCGCGCGATGGGCGAGCAGATCACGCGCGATTATACGGGCAAGAACCTGCACCTGCTGGGCGTGCTCAAAGGCGCGTGCGTGTTTCTCTCCGACCTGATGCGAGCCATTGATCTGCCGGTTTCGCTCGACTTCATCGGCATATCGAGCTACGGCGCGGCGACCAAATCGTCGGGCGAGGTGCGCATTACCAAAGACCTCGACGTCAGTTTGGCGGGCAAAGACGTGCTGGTCGTCGAAGACATCATCGATACCGGTTTGACGCTCAACTACATGGTCAACATCTTCAAGTCGCGCGAAGTCAACAGCCTGGCCATCGCCGCGCTGCTCGACAAGCCCGAGCGCCACCAGATCAGCATTGACGCGCGTTACATCGGCTTCACGATTCCCAATGAGTTCGTCGTCGGTTATGGCCTGGACGTCGGCGAGCTTTATCGCAACCTGCCTTTCATCGCCGTGCCGCAAGACCCCGACAATCTGGTGAAGAAATAAACCGCGGCGGGAGCAGAGGCGCGCAGGCGCTTCGTCCAGCTTTTCCCATGCCGGGCACGCCTTAATGCCCCGCCCTGCGCGCCCCCACTGCCGACGCGGCCCTCGTTACCCGTCTACCAATCAGCGAGCAGCTTGATGGCGATGACCGCCAGCATCCAATGTGTCGCCGCGTAGAGCAGCAGCACGTGGCGCGCGTTCTTCTCCATCGCCATCTGTCGCAGCTTGTAGAGCAGGTCATAGGTGAGCTTGAGAAAGTGATCGCGCCAGTCATGGCCGAGGTACTGATTGAACGCCGCCGCCTGCGGCGTGATCGAATCCACCAGCGACGTGTCGCCTTTTTCGACGGCGGGCCGCTCGCGGCAGCGCCCCAGCCCTTCGCGCATCAGGCGGCGGGCTTCGCGGCTGCGCCGCCACATGAAGCGCAGCCAGAAGCACAGGTAGCCGAGCCACAGCCAGTGACAGACCCACAGCACGGCTTTCCAGATGGCTTGAAAAATCGCCGTGATTGTTTTCACGATGGCGCTGACGGCATCGCCGAGCGGCTTGAAGGCGACCTGCATGACTTTGTTAAACAGCAGAAGCGCACGGCGAGCGCGTGACGGGCGCGGCTTCGGCTTCGGCGGCAGCGCCCAGCCCGGCCCGCCGTTGACGGTGCGCGTCGCCGGCTCCCAGCCACGGGTGCCGAGCGGATAGCGATAGCCGGGATACGCCCGCTTGACGTCCTGGTAATTCACCATCCGGCTGCCGGCAAAGCCGCCACGGTCGTAAATCGACCGCCAGTAGTTGTTGTAAGACGCCAGCCGGTCGTGACAGACGGCGGCGGTGTAGAGCGCATCGCGCGCCGCCCGCGTGTTCGGGTAGCGGTTGACCACGTCGAGATAGATCGGCAGGGCGCTCGACGCCGCATCATGCTTCTGCATGTAATCAAATAGCAGCCGCGATTCGTCAGCGCGACGGAAGCCGCCGCCGCTGTCGAGATCGTAGAGATGATACTGGCGCATGCCATTCCACGCCGGGTTGTAGAACAGCAAATCACCCTGATACTGATAGCTGGCAAGCTGATAGAGCGCCTCGGCCTTTGCTTCGTCGCCCTGCGCCAGATTCACCTGCTGTTCGAGCCGTTCAAGATCATTAGCCGTGTGCAGGTCTTGCTCGATCCATTCGGGGCGAACGCCGCGGATACGCTCATCCCAGTTCAGGCTCTTTACGGGGTCTGACGATGGCTCGGAATAAGAGCCGGGGTAGTAGTGGCTATAGCCATTATCAGCGCCGCGACCGATTGAGTGAATCACCATCAGCGTCTGGCGCGCGTCGTTCCAGCGGCGGTCGCGCAGGTAGCGGACGCCGAGCGCGTATTGCAATTCGTCACTGTGCGGTTGCGTCGGGTGATTCTTGATGAACGCCGCGAGCTGATCGGTCGGCATCAGCACGTCAACGAAGTAAGCCACGTCGAGCCGGTAATCGAGCGCCAGGTATTGTTCGAGCGCGCCGTCGAGATCATTCATATCTTCGGCGACCATCGCCAGGTTGCGCCGCGCTCCTTCGGTGTAGCGGTTGTTCGGATTTTCGGCGACCAGTTGCGTGAGCGCGCTGCGCGCTTCTTTCAGCCGCTTCAGGTGATAGAGCGCGACGGCTTCGACCCACAACGCCTCTGCGCGAATGTTCGCCTGCGCGCCGCCGCTCAAAGCCTGATGCGCCAGCCGCGCCGCTTCGGCATCATCATCCAGCTCAAGGCTGGCTTGAGCGAGACGCAAGACAAAGCCGCTGCCGACCGCGCCGCTGCCATAACGCTTCATCATCCGCGAGGCGAAGGCGACGATGCGCTTCAGCTCGTCGGCATTATTCTTATACCGCTGCTCTTGTTCCCCGGCGCTACTGCCTGCGCCGATGCCGTACCCTGAGAGTGGTTCGAGCGCGATGTTATAGACGTTGTGATAGGCGTAGGCGAGCGCCGCGGCGGGCTCGCCTTCGATGAGCTTTTCGACGCGCGCCATGTCGGTCTCGCTGGCTTGATAGCGAGCGATGCCGAGCGAAAAGACGGCTTCGATGCGGCTGGCTTCGTCGCGCGCGGCGAGCATTCGATAGTATTCAGCCAACGCCGCGGCGCGGTCGCCGAGCTGGCGATAGATGTAAGCGATCCACCCCTGCGCGTCGGCAGTCAGGCGGCCATGCGGATAATCGTGAATGACGCGGCGAAACCCAGCCTGCGCATCACGCATCAGCTTTGGACAATCGCCATCACAAGGGGCAAATGAATCCATAACTTTGGCGCGCGGGGCAATCTTGAGCGTCGCCAGTGCCGCCATGTAAAGTGCTGCCTCGCGCTTTTCGCTATGTGGATAGCGTGCGGCAAATGCCTTGAATTTCGCAATGCCCGCTTCTGCGTCTGCTGAATAATCAATCACCGCCCATAAGTAAGCAACATTGTCCGCCAGGTGAACATCTTCTGCTGCTTCTGCATGCAGCTTAACGACGGGTTGACCATCATCGACTAATGTGCGGGCTCGCAGATAACAGCGAACGCTATCTTCGCTTGCGCCCTGGTCGAGCGCCGCCAGCGCGTCGAGCTTATCGAACGCCGCGTTGCGCCGATGGCGAAAATCTTTCGGCTCGCTATAACCGGTCTCGCGCAAACGGGCGGTGCGTTGCAAGTATTCCTGTAGCTTCCGGCGCACGGTGGCGAGATCCTCGCTTTGTTCGGCTCTAAGCGATTCGTCCCAGAGAACATCGATCCCCTTCGTTTCACGCTCGCCCTCTTCGTAATTCTCGCCCTTGTCGTATTCGGCGCTCCACGAAAACAGCTTGTTGTCGGCGTCACCGCTATGGCTCAAGCGCGGCAAGCGCCCGAACTCTTTGGCCGAGCGGAAGGCATTGAACCGCACCGAATGATCCGTGCCCGGCCAGCTACAGCCGAGCGCTGCCGCCGCGATGGCACACACAATCAGCGCCGCCAGGAACCACGCCCGCCCGCCGCGGCTGAATCGTTTGCCGAGCCTCTTTTTGTTTTGCCCGATGCGCTGCGCTCGATTCATGATGTGCGCCCTCGTTTGATGAGAAGGGTTCGGCGCTCAGAGACTTCGCGCCCGTCGTCCATAGAAACGGTGAAGCGGACTTCGATGGCGGGCGGCAATGAAGCTAGCTGTAGCACGGCGCCGACGCGATCACCCGGCGACCATGAAGTCAATTCCAGCTTCACCGCATTGGCGCGGCGCAGGCTGCAATTCCTCACCCCTATATCCGCGCCATCGCCCGCGCCGCAGAGCAGCGATGTCGAATTAAAGCCGCGCAGACTGAGTTGCCGCAGGCTGCCCGCCGGCAGTTGCACCATCAAGCTGGCCGCGCCTGCGCCGAGCCGCGCTCGCGTCGCGCCGTCGTTGACCAGACTGAGCGTGACGGTTGCTGCGCCCGCCTTGTCCGTACTTGTAGCCTCGATCACAAACGAGCTGGCCGCATGCGGGCCGTTGAGCGCGCCGGCGATTTCGGCCACGGACAGGGCGGTCGGGTCGCCGCTCTCAGGCAAGCGAAAGACGCAGATGCCTAGCAACTGCTCGCCCGCCCGCTCGCGCACCGCCCGCCCGCAGGCAGCCAGCGCCGCGGCGCTCGGCACGTCGAGCATCAGCCATTCGCCGGCGCGGATCAGCAGGTGGTCAAGCTGCGCGTCTGCGGTGGCGCGATAGACGTAGCGCCACTCGCTGGCCGGCGCTTCGCCTGTGCGGGCGGGCTCGAACGGGCAACGCTCGATCAGTTGCAACTCGCGGCAGGCGGCGACCAGCGCCGGGTCGAGATCGCCAACGACCGCCCGCCGCTCGCCGCCCGCGGCGCAGTGAATCGCATACCCGTAAGCGGCAAGCCCCGCGTAAAACGGGCGGTTGAAGCTGGCCGCGCGGCTGACCTCGCGGGCCACTGCTTGCGGCGAAGCGATGGCGATTGGCTCGTCAAGGCGTGAGGGAATCCGCGCGCCGTAGAGTTGAGGAATCCAGAAGTCCACTGCCGCAAGCGCGCTGCCCAGGTCAGCCGACGCCATCCAGGTCGGCAGGCCGGTGATCGATAGCCGCGTGCCTTCGGGCAATCGCTGACGCAGCGCGTTGAGCAATGCAGCATACCGAGCAAGCAGTCGCGTCGGCACGTCGAAATCTAACTGCACGCCGGCGATGTCTGCCGCATCAGCCGTGGCCCTTTGCGTGTCGTCTTTGTAAGAGGCGGCCACTTGATTGGCAAGCGCCGCCGTGTCGAGCTTCTCGAACGACGCCAGCAACGCCGGTGTCGCGTTGTAGACCAGATGGATTTCGACCGCAGCGGGATAGCGGCCCGCCGTCGTGTGGATGCAGCGCAGATGGCCGTCGCCGTAATCGATCTGCCCTGCGCGCAGGAAGAGGGTTCGCGCGCCGGTCTGCGCGACGGCCCGCTCAATGTCAGCTTGATTCGGCAACCGCGACCGCCAGGCCCAGAAGGCGACAGGGACTTCGCCCACCGGCCAGGCGCGCGGCGACGCCGCGTTGAAGCGCACGACGCCGACCGCTGCCGCAGCCGCCAGCATCACCAGAGCCGGCATGCCGCGCCAGCGTCTGTCGCGCGCCCGAACAACTTGCTGCTGGATGAAATCGCCGATCTTCATAGAGGCGATTATCGCGCCGCTCGCATCACACGGAACCGCGCGCCGCAACAGCGGGCGCAAGGTGACCGCCTTAGTCACGGGCAGGGCTGGCCCGCCGCGCGCGACTGTGGCTAACCACATTGACCAACGGCGCGCACCCGACTAGCATCGAAGTCGCGGACATTACATATCATCCATCGAAAGCGAGACCCTTGATGAAGGCGAAACCCATGCGCTTGACACCCGGCCTGCCGCGCGCCGCGCTGTTGCTGGTGGCCGTCGCTTTGCTCTTTCGCTTGCCGATGAGCGTCCATGCCTGCGCGTGCTGCGCCGAAGAGGGCGAGTGGGACGAGGGCAAGATGAAGATTGAAGAATCCTTGCTGACGGAGATCAATCGTCTGAAGCCCTCGGCAAAAGCGTCGCTCGTCACGACCGCCGCCTTCCCCGAAGGCGTCAATGGCATCGCCGGCATCAACGAAGCCACGGATACGAGCTTTAATGTGGCGCTGTCGCGCAGCGGACGGCAATGGACGCTGGCGCTGACCGACGCGAAAGGCGGGCGCGGCGCGCTGGTCTTCTCAGTGCCGCCGGCCGCGACCTTCTTGAACGCAGACATTCACGATGGCCTGAAAGGCGGCGGCGGCGGCCCGCTGCTCTACAAAGAGCTGCGACTGGAAGGCAAAGCCTGGGGCAATGGCATCTTCGCCAAAGGCATCACTGCCGATACGAAATTCCGGCTGGTGCTGCAAGGCCGGGGCAACCATTGCCCGGCGGCTGAAGACTTCAAAGGCTGGAACCTGCGCGTCAGCGGGGCGAAGGCCGATTATACTTTTTACGGCTCCTTCGCGCCGCCGGCGAAACCGTAAAGCGAGCGACGCAATGGCAATCCTGATCGCCGAAGACAACCTGGCGCAACGGCGTTACCTGCGCGAGCTGCTGGAGCGCGAATTCACCACCCACGCCCCGGTTATCGAAGCCGGCGACGGCGAGCAGACCATCGAGATGGCGCTCGCGCACCGCCCGCATCTCTGCGTGATGGACATCCAGATGCCCAAGCTGTCGGGCGTCAAAGCGGCGCGCGCCATCTGGCGCGGCTTCCCGCAAGCGCGCATCATCTTCTGGACACAGTTCCCGCACGAGATTTACATCAACGAGATTCGCCGCATCATCAAGACGGTCGAGCCGCCGCCGGCCTACGGCTTCATCGATAAGAACAACCCCGAGTCGCGCTTTCTGCGCTTCGTCGCCGCCGTGCTCGAAGACGGCGCGGACATGATCGACCCGGCGTTCAAGGATTCGTTCAAGCGCCCGCTGCTTACGGAGTTCGAAGCCGAGGCGCTCTATTACCTGGCGCTCGGGCTGTCGAATTGGGCCATCGCCCGCAAGTGCAGCTTGAGCCTGCGCGGCGTCGAGAGCCGGCTGGCGACGCTTTATGAAAAGCTCTTCGCCGCCTCGCCCGAAGGCACGATGAACGAGACCTATGACCGGCTCGCTTACAACGTGCGGACGCGGGCTTTCTTTGAAGCGTTGCGGCGCGGCCTGCTCAACAGCGACGAGTTGCAAAAGGCCGCCGACGAGCTGGACAGGTGGATCAACCGCGACCGCAAGCACTTCATTGATGAGCAGAAGGGGCGCGGGCGTTAACGTCAAAGCCTTTCATCCTCCACAACAGTGAAGCAGGTTAAACACAGAGGCACGGAGGCACGGAGGCACGGAGCGTTCTCGGTGTCTCCGTGCCTCCGTGCCTCTGTGTTTTGTCTTTTGATCGTGCTCGCCTTGCTTGCTGCCGATCCGCTGATGATCCGCGCGGCGAACGGCTCGCCGGCCAGCCTGCACCAGTGGGGCGCGGTGACGTTGTTTCATGGCTTGCCTTCCGATCACGTGCGCGCCATCGCGCAGGACAGCGAAGGCGTGATGTGGTTCGCTACCGATGGCGGGCTGGCCAGGTATGACGGTCGTCGCGTGCAGAAAGTCAGCGACGACGCACTGCCGTCGGAGCGCATCCGTGCCTTAAGCTTCGACTTCGATGGCCGCCTGTGGATCGGCACGGACGCGGGCGCGGCGGTTCTTGCCGATAACCAGTTCAAGCGCGTTCCGCAGACCGAATCGCAAGCGATCACGGCCATCGCTGCTCCCGGCGGCGGGCGCGCATTTATGACCGGCGAGCGAGGCGAGATATTTGATTGCCGGCTACTCGGCAACGGCAGCTTTGCCGTTAGCGCCATCACGCCGGCGGACACGCCATTGCTCTCGACAGATGCGAACGGCCACGCGCCGCTGCCGATCACCAGCATGGCGGCTTTCGACAATGCGCTAGTCGTCGGCACGCGCGGTCGCGGCCTGCTCAGGGTTCAAACCGACCGCAATGACGCGCCGATTGTCCAGGAGATTCTCAGCCGCCCGCGCGCTTTCTATGTCGAAGCGGTCGCCTTCGACGCGAGCCATCAATTGTGGTTCGGCTCACAAACGACTGCCGCCGACAGCGGCCTCTATGCGAGCGGCGACTTGCGCCATCCAGAAAAAGTCAGCGCCGGGTTGGGCACGGTGACGGCGCTATGCTTTGACCGGCGCGGCGACCTGTGGGCAGGGACCGATGGGCAGGGCGCGGCGCGCTTTCACGATGGCCGGCGGCTCGAACGCTTCACCTTTGCCAGCACGGCGGGCGGCCTGCGCTCGGATCATGTCTATGCGGTCTTCGTTGACCGCGAAAGCGTTGTCTGGTTCGGCACAGACCGTGGCATCTGCCGCTATGACCCGCACGGCCCGCGCGTCGAACAGATTTCCGAAGACCGCGAGAGCAACTTTGCGCGCACCTTGTTTCGCGCCAGCAGCGGCGAGATGTGGTGCGGCACGAATCGCGGCCTGTTCGCGCACACGGCGGAAGGCTGGGAAGCCAACCCGTCGCTCGCGGGTACTGCGATTCACGCGATCAACGAAGACGCCGGCGGGCGCTTGCTGGTCGGCACGGCGGCGGGGCTGTTCATCGAATCCTCGTCACAAGACCATTCGCCGCCGAGCCGTTCACCTCTCACAACCGCCTTTGCGCGCTTTGACGAGAGCAGCGACAGCGTGCGGGCGATCCAGCGTTTTCGCGGCGCGCTCTACGTCGCCAGTTTCGGGCGCGGCCTTGAGCGGCTGGAAGCCAACAGCCGCGCCCGAGTATGGCCCGCGGATACGGGCGACGCCAGCCTGCGTCAAGTCGTCAGCCTCTATGCCGAAGGCGACCGGCGCTTGTGGATCGGCACGGCGACGGCGGGCGTCTTCGTCTTCGACGGCGCAAGCACCAGAGCCGCCGATGGGCTCGACGGGTTGCGCGGCGCGGCGGTGTGGGCAATAGACGGCGCGCCGGATAGGGTGCTGTGGGTGGCGACGGCTCGCGGCCTCTTCGCTTTGCGTGATGGCAAGCTAACGGCGCTCATCAACGACACGGATGCGCGCGGCGTCGTTGCCACAGCGCCGAACCTCGCGTGGTGCGCGACCGCGGATAAAGGTCTCTATCGCGTCTTGCTCGATGATGCGGCGGGCGTCATCACCGGCCGGCGCGATGTCGAGCAGGGTTTGCCGTCCGAGCAGGTCTTTGCCATCCTCGCGCCGCGCGATCAACCGACCGTCTGGGTAGGCACGAATCGCGGACTGGCGCGCTTCGAGCCGAACACCGTAGCGCCGCTCGTCTTCCCGGCCCGCGTGCTCGGCAAGCGGCTGTTTAGCAATGAAGAAGTGCGCGCAGGGCTCAGCCTCGAATACCCGCAGAACAGCCTGGCGATTGATATGGCGGCCTCAAGCAGTCGCAGTTTCCCTGAACAGTTTCAGTATGCCTTCGCGGTCGTGGATGACGCGGGCCGCGCGCTTCGCCAGAAGCTGTCGCGTGATTCGCAACTACTGCTCGAAGGCTTGCGGGCCGGGCGCTATCGCGTTGAGGCGCGCGCCTTCACCAACGACTTGATGGCCTCGGAGCCGTTCGTAATCGAATTCACCGTGACCCGCGCGCCGTTCCCGTGGGCATCGGCGGCGCTGGCGTTTTTGCTGTTGCTGGCGCTGGTCGCCGTGGGCTGGGGTTATCGTCAGAATCGCCGTATGCGGCGCACCAACACGGCGCTCGAATCTACCAACCTGCAACTGGCTGAAACCCGCTTGCAGATTGCCAACGAAACTGAAGCCGAGCGCCGCCGCATCGCCCGCGACCTGCACGATCAGACGCTTGCGGACTTGCGGCGGCTGCTGATGATGAGCGATCAGTTGCCTGCAAACGGCCACGCGACGGCCGAGCCTTTGCGCTTCCGGCAAGAGATCGAAAACCTTTCGGGCGAGATCCGTCGCATCTGCGAAGACCTGAGCCCTTCGGCGCTCGCCAACGTCGGACTGGCGGCGGCGCTGGAGTGGGCCTTAACCAACGGCGTCGCGCAGTTGCCCGACGAGCAGAAGTTCGCCTACGAGTTTCAGTGCGAAGACGGGCTTGATGACAAGCACCACCTGAAGAGCGCTGTGCAGATTCAAATCTTTCGCATCGTTCAGGAAGCCGTCAACAACGTCTGCCGCCACGCCGCCGCCACCCGCGTCAGCTTGCGCGCGAGCATTGATGCGGGCGGCGCGCTGTTGATCGAGCTTGCCGACGATGGCCACGGCTTTGATGCGAGTCAGACGAATGGCAGGCGCGGGCGCGGGCTGGCGAACATCGGCTCGCGCGCCAGCTTGATCGATGCCGAGGTCAGCTGGACGCCGCGCGCCGAAGGCGGCACATGCTTCACGCTGCGCAAAGCCATTCCGCGCGCTGCGGTTTCTTGAATATCAAGTCAGGGCTATTCAGTCCTGCAAGTCAAGAATGAGAATTAAACACAGAGGCACAGAGACACGGAGGCACAGAGAAGACTCAGTGTGTCCTCTGTGTCTTCTCTGTGTCTCTGTGTCTCTGTGTTTAAATTCCCCATCCCGAATTGAATGACCTTGTGTTCTATTTCCTAGCCTTCAACGCAACCGTTATAATCCTCTTTTCAAGCAAGCCGGAGGAAAGCAATGACACAGCCGCTGGTTGGCATCATCATGGGCTCGACATCCGACTGGGAGACCATGACGCACGCCGCCGAAACGCTCGAATCACTCGGTGTGCCGTTTGAAGTCCGCGTCGTCAGCGCGCACCGCACCCCCGATCTGCTTTTCGAGTACGCCTCGACCGCTGAAGGGCGCGGCCTCGAAGTCATCATCGCGGGAGCCGGCGGCGCGGCTCACCTGCCCGGCATGGCCGCCGCCAAAACGGCGCTGCCGGTGCTCGGCGTGCCCGTCGAATCGAAAGCACTCAAGGGAATGGACTCTCTGTTATCCATCGTACAAATGCCCGCGGGCATCCCTGTCGGCACGCTGGCCATCGGTCGCGCCGGCGCGGTCAATGCGGCGCTGCTGGCGACGGCGATGCTCGGCAACAAACACCCGCAATTCCGTCAGGCCCTGAAAGCTTACCGCGAGCGGCAGACGGAGACGGTTCTGGGTCGGCCTGATCCGAGGGAGGCGTGATGCAGGTCGGCATCCTCGGCGGCGGACAACTGGGACGCATGCTGGCGCTCGCCGGCTATCCGCTCGGATTGCGCTTTCGCACCCTCGACCTGTCCCCGGAAGCGCCCGCCGGTCACGTCTCGGAGCTAATGGCCGCAGACTTCAACGACACCGACGCGCTCAAGCGTTTCGCCCGCGGCCTCGACGTCGTGACCTATGAATTCGAGAATGTGCCCGTAGACACTGCACGCTACTTGAGCCGCCGCGTTTCGGTCTTCCCGCCGCCCGAAGCTCTGGAAGCGGCGCAGGATCGGCTGACCGAGAAACGTTTCTTCGAGGGCCTCGGCATCCCGACGCCGCCGTTTGTCGCCGTAGACACCTGGGACGATTTAAAGAGCGCGCTCGGCGACATGGGATTGCCGGCGGTGCTGAAGACGCGGCGCTTCGGCTATGACGGCAAAGGCCAGGTGGTGATTCGCAAGACCGAAGACGTGACGCAGGCATGGCAATCGCTGGGCGGCGTGCCGTTGATCCTTGAAGGCTTCGTCGCCTTCGAGCGCGAGGTGTCTATTCTGGCCGTGCGCAGCCGCGGCGGCGAGACGACGTTCTATCCTCTCGTCGAGAATCACCACCACGAAGGCATCCTGCGCCTGTCGCTCTGCCCGGCTCCCGGAGCCAGTTCCGCGCTTCAGGGCGAAGCCGAGGCGTTTGCCCGCCGCGCACTCGAAGCGTTAAACTATGTAGGCGTACTGGCGATTGAATTCTTTGAGCGCGACGGCCATCTGCTGGCGAACGAGATGGCGCCGCGCGTTCACAACTCCGGCCACTGGACGATTGAAGGCGCGGAGACGAGCCAGTTTGAAAATCACCTGCGCGCCATCCTCGGATGGCCGCTCGGGTCAACCGCGACGGTCGGCTATGCGGCGATGGTCAATTTAATCGGCACGCTTCCCGACCTGCGCAGCCTGCTAGTCATGGACAACCTGCATCTGCATCTCTACGGTAAAGCGCCGCGCCCGTATCGCAAGCTCGGACACATCACCCTGCGCACGGCAACCGCGGAAGCGCGCGACGCTGCGCTCGTGCGCCTTCGTCAACGGGTCAGCCAGTAGTCAACGGCTACCCGACTCTTCATCTTCGTTTGGCTTCGGACGCTTGAGCGAGCCAGGGCTTTCCTGTAACCGCGTTACTTTGCGCTTCGTCTTAAGGACTGTGGCAAAACTATGCAGCGGAACTTCATCATAAAGGATTAGAGGAAGGCTCCCGAAGGTAAAGGATTACGGTATGCCAGAGATTATCAGCAAGATCAGCGCAACCATCAAGCGCCGCAGAGTGCTGCTCGCCAGCGTCGCCCTGCTGGCTGCTGCCGGCGTCGCCGGCTTCCTGTTGTGGGGCAACAAGGCCGCCGCAAACGATTACATCACGGCGAAGGTTGATCGCGGCAACGTCGAAGTCTCGGTGTCTGCGACCGGCACGGTGCAGGCCGTAACGACCGTGCAGGTCGGCTCGCAAGTGTCGGGCACGGTGCAATGGCTCGGCGCCGATTTCAACTCGCAGGTCAAGCGCGGCCAGGTGATCGCCCGCCTCGACCCGGCCATCTTTCAGGCGCAGGTAGACAATGCGCGGGCCAACGTGCAGAACCAGCAGGCGGCCATCATTGGGGCGCAGACTGAGATCGTCAACCAGCAGGCCAACATCAAAGCCTCGCAGGCGAATGTCGAAGTCAACCGCGTGCAGCGCGACGACGCGCTGGCCGTGGTCAGACGCTATCAAGAGCTCAAGACGGTGATTCCCAGCCGCGACATCGAAGCCGCGCAGGCCACCGCCAACGCCGCCGCGGCGCGCTACGAGCAGGCGGTAGCGCAGCTCGGACAGGTGCAGGCGGGGCTGGCGCAATCGAAAGCTAAGCTCGACCAGGCCAAAGCGGGGCTCGCGCAGGCGCAGGCGCAACTGTCGCAACAGCAGGCGAACCTCGACCACTCGATCATCGCTTCGCCGATTGACGGCGTTGTCGTATCGCGCGCGGTTGACATCGGCCAGACGGTCGCTGCCAGTTTGCAAGCGCCGACGCTTTTTACCATCGCCAACGACCTGACGAAGATGCAGGTGCTGGCTTCGATTGACGAAGCCGATGTCGGCCAGATCAAGCAGGGCATCAAGGCGAACTTCGCTGTGGATGCCTTTCCCGGCGAGACCTTCACCGGCGAAATCACGCAACTGCGGCTGAACGCGCAGACGACACAAAACGTCGTCACTTACTCGGCGGTCATCGAAGTGGCGAATCCTGAATTGAAGCTGCGGCCCGGCATGACGGCCAACATCACGATCCCTGTGGCGCGGCGCGATAACGTCTTGACGGTGCCGAACGCGGCGCTGCGTTTCAAGCCGACGCTCTCGGAGAAAGAGCAGGAGGCGTTGCGGCAGAAGATGGAAGAGCGCCGCAATCAGCGCCAGGCCGAACGTCAGGGCGCAGAGTCGCAAGGCCAGCAACCGAACGCGCAAGGTCAACAGCCCGCGGCACAGGGGCAACAGCCGGCGGCGCAAGACCAGGCCGGTGGCGCGCAGGGCCAGCGGCGCGGTAGGCCAGGTGACGGTCAGAGCCAGCCGGCGCAAGGCGAAGGCAATCAGCCGGCGGCGGGCGCTGGCAGCGACGGCCAGCGGCGCGGCGGCCAGATGGTCTGGGTGATGGTCGGCGACAAGCAGATCGAGCCGCGCTTTGTGCGCACAGGCTTGACCAATGGCCGCATCACCGAAATCATTGCCGGCGATTTGAAAGAAGGCGAAACCATCGTCATCGGCCAGAACGATGCCAGCGGCAACCGCCCACAGCAAGGCGGCTCGCCCTTCCAGCAGCGTCCGGGCGGCGGCGGTGGTCGCGGAAGATAGCGGGATAGGAGGCAGGAGGCAGGAAGCAGTAGGCAGTAAGAAAAGCGATTGACGATAACGCCGCGCAATCTTCACGCTCCGGCGTACGCGAACTGCCTCCTGCCTCCTGGCTCCTGCTTCCTGCCTCCTGAAGATTTGGGAGATTCTATTGGACACGCAAGTGATTTTAGAGAGCGAGCGCGAGCTTGATTCGACGGCTAGCTCGCTGATCCAGCTCGATCACATCCACAAGATTTATCGCATGGGCGATGTCGAGATTCACGCGCTGCGCGGTATCAACTTGAGGATCGAGCGCGGCGATTTCGTCGCCATCATGGGGGCGTCGGGCTCGGGCAAATCAACCACCATGAACATCCTCGGCTGTCTCGACAAGCCGTCACGCGGCCATTACTTCCTCGACGGGCAGGACGTTTCAACGCTCTCGAAAGACGAGCTGGCCGACATTCGCAATCGCAAAATCGGCTTCGTCTTTCAAGGCTTCAACCTGCTGTCGCGCACCTCGGCGCTCGAAAACGTCGAGCTGCCGATGCTCTACCTCGGCCTGAAAACCGCGGAGCGTTTGAAGCGCGCCACCGAAGCGTTAGAGATCGTCGGCCTCAGCAATCGCATACACAACATGCCGAATCAACTGTCGGGCGGCCAGCAGCAGCGCGTCGCCATCGCCCGCTCGCTGGTCAATCATCCGGCGATCATCCTGGCCGACGAGCCGACCGGCAACCTCGATTCGACGACAGGGAAGCTGATCATGCAGCTGCTGCTCGACGTGCGCCGCACCCGGCAGACGACGATGATGCTGGTCACCCACGATGCCGACCTCGCCGCGCTCGCCGATTCGCGGCTGGTGCTGCGCGACGGACGGCCGGTGGAGGACGGCACGCGTGTCGCGGATGCCGCATCCCGGCCCGAGCACGACCCGCGCTCCGCTGCGGTCCCGCCGCGCCTGGAGCCGACGCGATGAACGCGCCGGCGCCGCCCTACGGCTCCGCGGGCCGCGGCTTCATCCTGCGCATGGCGCTGCGCGAGATCCGCTCGTCGTGGCAGCGCCTGTTGTTCTTCTTCGTCTGCATCGCCGTCGGCGTCGCCGCGATTGTCGCGCTCCGTTCCGTCATCCAGAGCGCCCGCGACGTCTTCACGACCGAAGCGAAGAATTTCATGACGGCCGACGTGTCGATC
>DATENM010000135.1 GCA_035275065.1 Blastocatellia bacterium | reverse complement strand
GCAGCTGGAGAAGGACAATCAGGCGCGGCGCGAGCTGACGATAGAGCAGCGCAACGAGTTGGCAGAGCGGGCGCGGCAGGTCGAGGAGTTAGAGGCGAGGCGGCGGCGGGAGGTCGAAGAGTTAGAGGCGGCGCGGGCGCGTCAGGCTGAGGAGTTAGAGGCGGCGCGGGCGCGTCAGGTCGAGGAGTTAGAGGCGGGGCGGCGGCGGGAGGTCGAGAATCTGGTTTCGCAGATTCACTCCCTCAACGCTCAACTCGCCGAGCACGGGCGGGAAGTGCTGCGAATGGCGGCGGAGCTTAAGCAAAAAGACGAAGACACGAAGGTGTTAAATGCTTACGTCGAAACCTTGAGCGGGCAGAACCGGCTGCTGGTCGCTCAACTGCGGGAGAGAGACCATCACGTCAAGGTGGCGCAGTCTGATGTGGCCGATTTGTTGGCGAAGTTTTCCGAGTTATCGGCGAAGTTTTTAGAGAGCGAGCATAAAGTCCGCGCGCTCTCTACGCAGCTTGCAAATCGAAACGCGGAGGCAGAAAGGCTGTTGGCGCAGCTCGCGAATAGAGGCGCAACGGTAGAGATGCTCGCGGCGAAAACCGCGCATCAAGACGAGCTGCTGGCCGCCACCAACACGCATCTGGCCAACGTCGAGGCCGAGCTGTCTCAGATAAAACACTCTCTGGGCTGGCGCCTGCTGAGCCGCTATGGGCGAATCAAGTACCGATACCTGAAGCCTGTAATCAACAAGCTTAAGGGCACACCCACCGAAGCACAATCCGCAGCGCCCGCCATCGCTCAGGCAACGTCCGCCGTCTCTGAAAAAACGTTTCCAATGATGGAAGTCGCGCCGGCGGCGCGACTCCAGGCGCATCAGGCAACCGTTGACATCATCGTCTGCGTGCACAACGCGCTTGATGATGTGAAGCATTGCCTCGATTCGCTAGTCCGTTATACGCGCCTGCCTTACTCCCTGATTCTCGTTGACGATGGCAGCGACGAAGAGACGCGCGGCTACTTATCACACTTCGCGACATACCAGGGCGCGGCACTGATCCGCAACGAGGAAGCGCGGGGGTACACGTACGCGGCCAACCAGGGGCTCCGGCAGTCCAGAGCCGATTACGCCATCCTGCTCAACAGCGATACACAAGTCACGCCGGATTGGCTGGATCGCATGGTCGCGTGCGGCGAATCCGATCCTCGAATTGGCCTGATCGGGCCGCTATCGAACACGGCCTCATGGCAATCCGTCCCGGAAATTTTCGACGGCTCGGATTGGGCGAAAAACGAATTGCCCGAAGACCTGACGGTGGCCGACATGGGCCAGACGGTCGCTCAAAGCTCGGCCCGTCTCTACCCGCGACTGCCGTTTCTGAACGGCTTCTGCTTGATGATCAAGAAGAAGCTGATCGATGAAATAGGTTATTTCGATGAAGAGACGTTCGGCGAGGGATACGGCGAGGAGAACGATTATTCGTTACGGGCGGCGAAGGCGGGCTGGCAGCTTGCAGTCGCCGATGACGTTTACATTTATCATAGCCAGTCGCGCAGCTACTCCAACGAGCGCAGGAAAGAATTGGTTGCACGGTCGGACAAAGCGCTGGTCGCAAAGCACGGCCAGAAGCCGCTGGCCGACGGCGTGACCGTGTGCCGCTACGACCGTGTGCTTGAAGGCGTGCGCGCGCGCAGCCGCTTCATTCATGAGCGGCAAGAGATTATCGAAAAGGGCCAATCAAAATGGGAAGGCAAGCGCGTGCTCTTCATCCTGCCGCTGCTGGAACCCGCCGGGGGAGCTAACGTCATCATCCAGGAAGGCACGGCCATGCAGAAAATGGGCGTCGACGTGCGGATACTGACGCTCACCGCCCGGCGCGCTGCGTTTGAGCGAATCTACTCAGGGGTCACGCTCCCTCTCGTGGACGTGGAAAACGAACAATACATACCGGCCCTATTTGCCGATTACGATGCGGTCGTCGCCGCAATGAGCGGGACGGTTGACTGGCTCGATCCACTAACCCCGGTCCCGCAACTTCCGGTCAGGGGCTACTACATTCAGGATTTCGAGCCGCGATTCTTCCCGGAGGGGACTGCGGCTTTCAGAACCGCGTGGAATTCTTATACGCGCTACACGGACCTTGTGCGCGTGACGAAGACCGAGTGGAACCGCGACACCATTAAGAAAGAGATAAGGGTGGATTGTTCTGTCGTCGGGCCGAGCGTTGACACGGACCTTCACCGACCGCGCCACCGCCGAGACGGGGACTGGCCCGCGCGGCCGCTGCGGATAGCTGCGATGATTCGGCCTAGCACCCCCCGGCGCAACCCACGTCTGACCATGGAGGTGCTGAGAGAGATCTATGGGATGCACAAGGACAACTTGCAAATCATTTTGTTCGGGTGCGACTCGAACGATCCGGAGTTCGGCGAGCTGCCGCAAGATTTCGCTTGGCGCAACGCAGGTGTCTTGACCAGGCCACAACTCGCTTTTCTTTTGAACGAAGTTGATATGTTCGTGGATTTCTCAACTTTCCAGGCTATGGGATTGACGGCGCTCGAATCTATGGCCTGCGGCGCGGCGGTCATCCTGCCCGAAAGCGGCGGGGCTGCAAGCTTCGCGCGTCATGAAGAAAACAGCCTCATGGTCAACACCGCTTCGCAGCAAGCCTGCCTCGACGCCGTGCAGCGATTGATTATGGATGCGAAGCTACGCGCGCAAATTCAACATCAGGCAATGTATGACGTCTGTCAATTCTTTCCTGAGCGGGCCGCTTTCAACATCCTGAGCGCCTTGTTCGCGGCAGAAGGTTAAGGACTATCAACGAGATGTTAAAAGTCCACATTCTTTACGAGCACAGCAATGACTTGCGGCCTCACGGGTCAGGCTACATCCGACTTCTTCGCCCGCTCACTCACCCAACCATTGAAGGCGCGTTCCAGTTGAGCTGGGGGCTGGAATACGAACCTGCGGAAGTTGTGATCATCGAACGCACCGTAAAACCGAGCATGACGCTTCGACTGGCCGAACAATACGTCAAGCGCGCGCGCGCAGATCGGTCGCGTCTGATTTACACCATAGACGACAACCTGCTTGACTTGAGGGTTCAAGGCCCGGTGCGTTACGCCTTCACGACCGAAGAGATGATGGTCGTGCGCTACCTCGCGCGCGAAGCCGACGGGCTGATTGTCTCGACCGGTCCTTTGAAAGAGCGAATGTCGCGCTTCAATGACCGCATCGAAGTCGTGCCGAACGCGCTCGACGAGCGGCTGGTCTCAAGCAGGCCGTCAGGGGAGAACGAATCGCGCGGCGGGAACGGCCGCAAGTTGATCGGATTTATGGGAACCCTCACGCACGACTCAGACCTGATGATGGTCCTCCAGGCGGTGCGCGAAACTCTCAGAAAGCACAAAGACGAAGTCGAGTTTCAACTGGTGGGCGGCATAGCCGACCAGGCTGTTCTTGATTTATTCGATGGCCTGCCGGTGCGGCAACTCGATGTGGGAGATAATGTCGAGTACCCGGCTTTCATGAAGTGGATGTCGGAAAACGTCTGGTGGGACCTGGCCATAGCGCCGCTCGAAGACACCCCCTTCACGCGCTGTAAGTCGGACATAAAATTTTTGGACTATAGCATCATCGGCATCCCGGGCATCTATAGCCGCGTGCCGCCTTATGAAAAAACCGTCCGGCACATGGAGACAGGTTACCTCGTGGCAAATGACAACAAGGATTGGCTTGAGGCCCTGGAGCTATTGCTGACGGTTGATTCGTTGCGCAAGGATTTGGGGCGGAGGTCTCAGCACTACGTGCTGTCAAGCCGCACCCTAGAACACTGTGCGTCTAACTGGCGGGACGCTATTTTGTCTCTCGTGAATGACCGCAACAAATATGCGCCGAAGTGAGACGAGCAAGGACGGTTGGTCTTCGGTTTAGAGCCCTCCCCCGACCCTGCTGATCGCTACTTACTCACATCTACCGACGCTTTATTGAAAGGGATTAAGGCAGGTTAAGTGTTTGGAATACCTGAAATAAAAGAAATAGGCGCGTGCGGATTTGAACCGCAGACCCCTACCGTGTCAAAACACGAAGACGAATCCTAGTGCGTACTCTTCTGTGCTAACAAGTCCTTTGTAGTCGCTTGACTGCAAAGGACTTGTCGCGCTTGTAGGGCTACGCCTCGGCTATAGCGTACCACCACGTTTTATGCCGTTTTTCAGCGTTTTGAATGGGGGTTATGTGACAATCCATGTGACAATCATACAGATTTCCAAAGCGTACTCAGCTCTCGGCATTCTAGGTTGAACTTCACTCTGTGCTATCTCCTAATAGATGTGCCTCAGTCCTCTTGGTTCTTTGGTTGGCCACCTCTTCGTCTGTCGCTGCATAATAGAATCTAATCACCCAATCTGAACTCACACAATTTAATAATCTTCCATCTTTCGTAAAAGATAGACCATGAACGCTGTCTCCCCAAACTCCCTTATGCAGTGTTACTAGCTCTTGTCCACTCCGCGCATCCCACAATTTTACTGTCCCATCGCTACTCGCACTGGCCAACGATTTTCCGTCAGGAGCAAATACTATCCAACGGATTGCTTCTTCATGCCCTTTCAATATAGCTACTTCCTTCCTGCTTCTTACGTCCCAAAGTCTTATTGTCTTATCCTTACCACCGCTGGCCACCATATCCCCACGCGGAGAAAAAGCGGCTGCATAAACTTCTACTTCGTCCGGGCCTTTCAATGTCATCAAATTCAAACCTTGATTCACATCCCAAATCTTTATCGTTCCATCATCACCTGCACTCAATAGGTTTCTATCATCGGGAGAGAATGCTACCGCACTGACTGAATTCTTGTGCCCCGCCAATCTACTAACCTCGTGTCCGGTTATCACATTCCAAATTATTATGGTGTTGTCGCTATCGCCGCTTGCCAAAGTTTTGCCATCGGATGAAAAGGCCAGCGAAAGAATTGCACCTGTATGTCCTATTAACGTCGAGAATTCCCGTCCGCTTTGCACATTCCATAGCTTTATTCTTCCTTGTTTCGAACTATGGTAAACGTTCCCTCTATCACCACTAGCCAAAATCTTGCTATCAGGTGAAAAAGCTACTACATTAATCGGGTTGTCGTGCCCGCTAAACGTTGCCACCTCATGGCCTTCCTTTACATCCCAAAGCACTACCGAGCCATCCTCAGTTCCACCTGCAACCATCTGGCCATCAGGTGAAAAGGCGACATGCCACATTTGTCCTTTGTGGTCTTTTAACATCGTTGATTCTTCAATAGTCTTTATTTCCCACAGTTTTACACATCCGTCGCCGCTTGCGGATGCCACTATGTTCCGATCAGGTGAAAATACTATTGAATTAATGGTTTCTATATGACTCTTTAATGTCCTTAACTCTTGCCTATTTTGTACATCCCAAAGTTTTATAGTGGCATCATCACACCCACTCGCCAACAGCTTTCCATCTGCCGAGAATTCTACAACCCTCACAATGCCTGAATGCCCTTTCAACTGCACCAATTCACGATGGCTACGAACATCCCAAAGACTAACTGTTCCGGTCATTCCACCGCTTGCCAGAACCTTCCCATCAGGGGAAAAAGTTATCGAACGAACCCACTCTTCGGCCCGCAATGTCGCCAATTCATGTCCCGTGTTCAAGTCCCATATCTTAATAGTTTGGTCAGCACTTCCGCTGGCCAAGGTTTTCCCATCAGGCGAAAATGCCATTGCATAGATGTTTTGCGTATGCCCTTTAAGAGTTGCCTTTTTCTTCCCACTTTTTATATCCCATAGGTCTATACCGCACTCACCGCAATGTTCAATTACTACGACAGTGCTTGCTAGTATTCTCCCATCCGGCGAAAAAACGACCGAGCTATTTTCATCCTCGGTCACTTCTATGTCTGCTACATTGAATGTTGTTACCTCTTGCTCGGTTTTTATATTCCATAGTTCTATCTTTCCAGTTATACTACTGCTCGCAAGCACGTTGTCATTCTCAAGAAACCTCACGGACTCAATGCCCTCTGATTGACTGTCAAACCTACTTATTTCTCGTTTAGCTTTGACATCCCACAGTATCACTGTTCCGTCAGAGTTCCCCATTGCCAATATCTTCCCATCACTCGTGAAGGCCACCACGTCAGCATTCTGTTCTTTTCCTTCCAGCGTCATCTTCTCGTTATGAGTCAGATGCCAAAGATGACGCCAATAAAAATCGCGTAGATCATCCTGATCAGTCATCCCATCTTGCGGTATGTATCCTTCAAGTAAATCAAACCCTCTCATCCACCGCTTTTCATCGAAGGCACTCTTGGCTAGGTTTAGATTCGCTGCATAGAGCAGTAAGGTACTGCGCTTTGCATTTTCATTAGCGCGGTTACGTTGCTGAATTGCAAACATCGCCAGTGATACCGCGCCCAGCAAGAGGATGAGAAGGATTATTGAGAACCAGCGCAACCGTAAGCGCGATTTTCGTTCTGTTTCAGCCCGATGTGTTTCAGTCTCGGCGATTTTCTTGGCTGCTTCAAGTTCGCGTTGCTGTCGTTCTTTCTCTTCTTCGTCTGCTCTATTCTCCCTCCCTACGCTGGCATTTAAGAATTCGCGCTCGATTTCATTCAATGCCGCCTCATGACCCCTTCGCCATTCCACAGCCTGCGCTAGTTTAAGGCCGCGATACAGGTAATCCTCCGCACGGTTATCGCGTTCCCATTCCATTGCTGCTTCTGTTAAACGGCGATGCAAGCGGAGTCCAGCACGATCTTCATTTATCCACCCACCTAATCGAGGCCAACCGCGAATCAACGCTTCGTGTGCAACATCCACTTGTTCAGGCCCGTCAGCCACCTTACTTATCGAAATCAGGCGTGATTTGGTCAACGCCTCTATCACCTTATCTACATCTTGCCTTTCTTCGGCCTGCGACCACAGTTCTGCTCTTGTGGCACGGCGTCGTGTATCGGCAGTTCCATCCCCAGGCTGAGTCAAACGCAACAAAAGGCGGCGCGTAATCTCTTGCTTTTTTGGAGTGAACCGGTTGTATATATCTTCGGCCCTCTTGGCCAGTGCGCCTTTCACACCCCCAATTTGGTCATAAGCCTGCTGCGTTAGCAAGTCACTGCTACGATGCTCGTACAACTGTAATAATGCGTCCTCAAGTAGTGGAAGAGTACCAGGCTCGTTGCCAAAATCACTTAAGATGCGTTCAACCAACCCGGATTCAAAGCGCAGCCCCACAGCCAACGCCGGCTCCTCAATCACCCGACGTATATCCGCTTCGTCAAAAGGGCTAACAAGGAATTGGTGGTCGGATATAATTTCAGCTAAGGTCACATATTGTGCAGCCTGTGGGAGAAAGTCAGCCCGCATTGTTAGAACAATGACCGTCTGGCCGCCTTCAATAAATCCTGCATAGCGCAGATTCTCTATGAACTTTAGTTTTTCCTGTTCGTCTTGGCAGAGGGTAAATATTTCTTCAAATTGGTCAACTAAAATAACACATCGCGCTTTTTCACGTTCAGCGTCGGCAAACTGCTTTGTCAGGTATAGCTGCACCTCCAAATGCAGTCCATTCTTTGCCGTAGATAACCTCTCTATTAAATCCTCAACCGGAGCAGCCGAAATGTTTTCAGCTAGCACGCAGGTTGCGAGAGCCTCTATAGGTCGATAGCCAGGCCGGAATTTAACAAATTTCCAGCGATTACTGAACGGCAACGCACCGGCCCTGAGTTTTGGCAATAAGCCGGCGCGGGCCAGCGAGGATTTGCCACTACCTGATGGCCCAAGCACGGCTAGAAAGCGAGTCTGACGCATCGTCTCGACCAAATGTTGCGTCATGGCCTCGCGGCCAAAGAAGAAAGGGGCGTGCGCTTCGTCAAAAACCTCTAGTCCCCGATATGGACATATAACGACAGGGCTTGGAGTAATATCCATACGTCCAGGCACAACTCTGCGAATGCCTGCAACAAGACGATGAAAGGATTCGTTATTTTCTAATCCAGCACGAAAATCAACCCACGTAAGGCGAGCAAGAAAGGATGGTAGCTTGCTGCGCTCTGGCATAATTGAGCCAGGCAGTAGCACGGGGATAACGCGGAGTTTGTTATTGAAATTGCTAACGCGTAGGTCGAGCGCGTTGCGCATTTCTTCATGATGCCAAGCCCCGAATCCACTTGGGCCTAAGAAAACCACACAAGTGAGTGACCGGGTAAGGGCTTCCTCAATTGCCTCTTGCCAGGGGTCACCAGGTATTAGATTCCATTTATCGAGCCAAGTCTTCAATCCAGCTTCATCTTCAAGCTTACGGGCCAGTAATTCAACAGCGGGCTTATCTTGGCTATTGTGGGATAGGAAGGCATCATACTGTTGGTCAGACGATGGAGGTTGCGACCTGTTCAATCGATTTTCAGACATGGCAATACCGAATGTTAAGATGACGAGAACGGGCAGGCCCACTCGGAGGGTGTTCCGCCTCTAAATACTTAACTGTGTTGAGTACGGCTAACGCTCCATTACTTCATCAGAAAATGCCCCAAAACTGCTTGAGGCAAATCTGAGGGCGACCTCATTATATGCTAGATCAACATTATTGCAATCAGAATTACGGCTCAGGTTAGGCTACAAGATAGAGCTGATTCAGGAATTAAGACTATGCCTCTTAAGTGAGGTTCGCGCACCAATTTGATAGACCGTGAGTTCTAAATATACATATGGACAGTGGGTTCAATTAATCGAAAGGAGACGGCATGATGAGGAAGTGAAGCGGCGGTATACTCCGGCTACGCAGCTATGTGTCGCTGGAGTAGATAGGTTAGAGGTTGAACGCTTTCTTGTGGCTTGTGACCACGTAAAGGAGACTACTCAGCCTACTAAC